>NZ_JBEXSH010000064.1:0-18878 GCF_040613555.1 Streptomyces sp. NPDC006265 | reverse complement strand
GTAGGAAGGAGCCACGGCGATGCTCCGCGCGCGAGGCGTACGCCGGCCCGGCTGTCGCGTGGTGCAGAGGTTTGGCTGTGGGGCATGGATGACCTTCGTAGCGGATGATGCCGCACTCTGACGGGGGACGGCGGCTTTCCGGCGATCGTAGCGGCTCGGAGCCGTAACTGGGTAAGCCAGGCAGCCGAGTCGGCGGCAGAAGAGTGTTGACGGGGTGTGATCTTCTTCTCCAAGAAAACACCCCGTATCCGGACATCTAGCCCTGGAATCGATACTCTTCGAGCAGCCGCCTGCCGATGATCATTTTCTGGATCTCGGCGGTACCTTCACCGATGAGCAGCATCGGAGCCTCACGATAGAGGCGCTCGATCTCGTACTCCTTGGAGAAGCCGTAGCCGCCGTGGATCCGGAAGGCGTCTTCGACGACCTCCTTGCAGTACTCGGAGGCGAGGTACTTCGCCATCCCGGCCTCGAGGTCGTTTCGCTCCCCGGAGTCCTTTTTGCGTGCTGCGTTCACCATCATCGCATGGGCGGCCTCGACCTTGGTAGCCATCTCGGCCAGCTTGAACTGGATCGCCTGGTGCTGGGCGATCGCCTTCCCGAAGGTGTGGCGCTGCTGCGCGTACCGGACGCCCAGTTCGAACGCACGCTGCGCGACGCCGCAGCCACGCGCCGCCACGTTGACGCGGCCGACCTCGACGCCATCCATCATCTGGTAGAAGCCGCGGCCGGTGACCCCCCCGAGCACGCGATCGGCGGGAATCCGCAGGCCATCCATGATGAGCTCGGTGGTGTCGACCCCCTTGTAGCCCATCTTGTCGATCTTGCCGGGGATCGTGAGGCCGGGACGCACCTCGCCGAATCCGGGCTCCTTCTCCACGAGGAAGGTCGTCATCGACTTGTGGGGCGCGGTGCCCTCGGGGTGACCTTCGTCACTTCTGACCAGAACGGCCACCAGAGACGACGTTCCGCCGTTCGTCAGCCACATCTTCTGGCCGTTGAGGACGTACTCCTCGCCGTCCTTCACCGCCTTCGACGCGATCGCCGAGACGTCCGAGCCCAGGCCCGGCTCCGACATCGAGAACGCGCCCCGGATGTCGCCGGCCGCCATCCTCGGCAGGAAGTGGTCCCTCTGCTCCTGCGTGCCGTGCTGCTTGAGCATGTACGCCACGATGAAGTGGGTGTTGATGATGCCGGACACCGACATCCACCCACGGGCGATCTCCTCCACGCACAGCGCGTAGGTCAGGAGCGACTCGCCCAGGCCCCCGTACTCCTCGGGGATCATCAGGCCGAACAGGCCCAGCTCCTTCAGCCCGTCGACGATCGCTTGCGGGTACTCGTCGCGGTGCTCCAGCTCCGTGGCGACCGGAATGATCTCCTTGTCCACGAAGTCCCGGACGGTGGACAGGATCTCCTGCTGGATGTCCGTCAGACCGGCGGTCTGGGCGAGTCGCGCCATGGCTACTTCTCCTGCTCCCTGAGCTCGGGGCGGCCGGGCTGCTCGCCGCCGCGCTCCTTGATGTACGTCTCGGTCGGCACCATCACCTTGCGGCGGAACACGCAGACGAGCGTGCCGTCCTGCTTGTAGCCCTTGGTCTCGACGTAAACGATTCCGCGGTCGTTCTTGGACTTCGACGGCCACTTGTCGAGCACGGTCGTCTGGCCGTAGACCGTGTCGCCGTGGAAGGTCGGCGCCACGTGCTTCAGCGACTCGATCTCCAGGTTGGCGATCGCCTTGCCGGAGATGTCCGGCACGGACATGCCGAGCAGCAGCGAGTAGATGTAGTTGCCCACGACGACGTTCTTGCCGAAGTCCGTCGTCTTCTCCGCATAGTTCGTGTCCATGTGGAGCGGGTGGTGGTTCATGGTGAGGAGACAGAACAGGTGGTCGTCGTACTCGGTGACGGTCTTTCCCGGCCAGTGCTTGTACGTCGCCCCGACCTCGAACTCCTCGTAGGTGCGCCCGAACTGCATCGCGCTCAGCGCCTCTCTAGTCGGTGGGGATCTCGAACTTGCTGGTGCGCTGCATGCCCGCCGCGCGGCCCTTGCCGGAGATGACCAGCGCCATCTTGCGGCTGGCCTCGTCGATCATCTCGTCGCCGAGCATCGCCGAGCCCTTCTTGCCGCCCGCCTCGGAGGTGTAGTAGTCGTACGCGTCCAGGATCAGCTCGGCGTGGTCGTAGTCCTCCTGCGACGGCGAGAAGATCTCGTTGGACGCCTCGACCTGGCCCGGGTGCAGCACCCATTTGCCGTCGAAGCCGAGGGCCGCGGCCCGCTGGGCGACCTCGCGGTAGCCGTCGATGTTGCGGATCTGGAGGTAGGGGCCGTCGATCGCCTGGAGGTTGTTGGCGCGGGCGGCCATCAGGATCTTCATCAGGATGTAGTGGTAGGCGTCCGCCGGGTAGCCGGGCGGCTGCTCGCCCACGACCAGCGACTTCATGTTGATGGACGCCATGAAGTCGGCCGGGCCGAAGATGATCGTCTCGACGCGCGGCGAGGCCTGCGCGATCTCGTTGACGTTGTTCAGGCCCTGGGCGTTCTCGATCTGCGCCTCGATGCCGATCTTGCCGACCTCGAAGCCCATCGTCTTCTCGATCTGCGTCAGCAGCAGGTCCAGGGCGACGACCTGCTGGGCCGTCTGCACCTTCGGCAGCATGATGCAGTCCAGGTTCTGGCCGGCGCCCTCGACGACCGTGACGACATCGCGGTACGTCCACTCGGTCGTCCAGTCGTTGACGCGCACGACCCGCGTCTTGCCCGTCCAGTCGCCCTCGTTGAGGAACTTGACGATGGTGTGCCGCGCCTCGGGCTTGGCGAGCGGCGCGCACGCGTCCTCCAGGTCGAGGAAGACCTGGTCGGCCGGGAGGCCCTGGGCCTTCTCCAGGAAACGCGGGTTCGAGCCCGGTACCGCCAGGCAGGAACGCCGGGGGCGAAGGCGGTTGACCGTGGTCATGCGGGGACCTCCAGGGGGTCGAGCTTGTTCGCTTTCCGGATCTCGTCGACGATGCGGCCGATGATTCCGGTGATGTCGAAGTCCTTCGGGGTGAAGACCGCGGCCACTCCGGCTGCCCTGAGCTGCTCGGCGTCACCATTCGGGATGATGCCACCGGCGATCACGGGTATATCTGTGGCACCGGCCACACGCAGCCGTTCGAGGACGTCCGGCACCAGCTGGGCGTGCGAGCCGGACAGGATGGACAGGCCCACCGCGTGCACGTCCTCGGCGAGGGCCGCGTCCACGATCTGCTCGGGCGTCAGCCGGATGCCCTGGTAGACCACCTCGAAGCCGGCGTCCCGCGCACGCACCGCGATCTGCTCGGCGCCGTTGGAGTGCCCGTCCAGGCCCGGCTTGCCGACCAGGAAGCGCAGCTTGCCCACGTTCAGGTCCTTGGCCGTGAGGTCGACCTTCCGGCGGACCACGGCCAGCGCGCTGCCCTCCTCGACCGGAACGGCCACCGGCGCCGAGGAGACGCCCGTGGGCGCCCGGAACTCGCCGAACACCTCGCGCAGAGCCCCGGCCCACTCGCCGGTCGTCGCCCCGGCGCGTGCGCACTCCAGGGTGGCTTCCATGAGGTTCTCGTCGCCGCGCGCGGCCTCCTTCAGCCGCTCCAGGGCCTTGCAGGGCCGCGGGTGGTTGAAGGGCGGCTGGTAGCGGCTGTCGCGCCACTGCTGGAGCCCGGTGATGACCCGGGCCTCGACCGCCGGGTCCACCGTCTGGATCGCGGTGTCCAGATCGGCGGTCAGCGGATTCGGCTCGGTGCCCTCGAAGATGTTGACGCCGATGATCTTCTCCTGGCCGGACTCGATCCGGCCCCGGCGCTCGGCGTGCGAGGAGACCAGCTGCGACTTGAGGTAACCGGACTCGACGGCCGCCATCGCGCCGCCCATCTCCTGGATGCGGTCGATCTCGGCGAACGACTCCTCGACCAGCCGGTCGACCTTCGCCTCGATCACCTTCGAGCCCTCGAAGATGTCCTCGTACTCCAGCAGATCGCTCTCGTACGCCAGCACCTGCTGGATGCGCAGCGACCACTGCTGGTCCCACGGGCGGGGCAGGCCGAGGGCCTCGTTCCAGGCGGGGAGCTGCACGGCACGCGCGCGGGCGTCCTTGGAGAGGGTGACGGCCAGCATCTCCAGCACGATCCGCTGGACGTTGTTCTCCGGCTGCGCCTCCGTCAGGCCCAGGGAGTTGACCTGGACGCCGTAGCGGAAGCGGCGCTGCTTGGCGTTGTCGATGCCGTAGCGCTCGCGGGTGATGCGGTCCCAGATGCGGCCGAACGCCCGCATCTTGCACATCTCCTCGACGAAGCGGACGCCCGCGTTCACGAAGAACGAGATGCGTGCCACGACATCGCCCATGCGCTCCTGCGGCACCTGGCCGGAGTCGCGCACGGCGTCGAGGACCGCGATCGCGGTGGACATCGCGTACGCGATCTCCTGGACCGGCGTGGCGCCCGCCTCCTGCAGGTGGTAGCTGCAGATGTTGATGGGGTTCCACTTCGGGATGTGGGAGACCGTGTACGCGATCATGTCCGTCGTCAGGCGGAGCGAGGGGCCCGGCGGGAAGACGTGCGTCCCGCGGGACAGGTATTCCTTGACGATGTCGTTCTGGGTCGTGCCCTGGAGCTTGGTGATGTCCGCGCCCTGCTCCTCGGCGACGACCTGGTAGAGCGCCAGCAGCCACATGGCGGTGGCGTTGATCGTCATCGAGGTGTTCATCTGCTCCAGGGGGATGTCCTGGAACAGCCGGCGCATGTCACCGACGTGCGCGATCGGCACGCCGACCCGGCCGACCTCGCCCCGGGCGAGGATGTGGTCGGAGTCGTAGCCGGTCTGTGTCGGCAGGTCGAACGCCACCGACAGGCCCGTCTGGCCCTTGGCGAGGTTGCGCCGGTACAGCTCGTTGGACGCCTCGGCCGTGGAGTGACCGGCGTAGGTCCGCATGAGCCACGGCCGGTCCTTCTCCCGCTTGCCTTCGGCGGGCTGACGCTCAGTCATCCAGCGCTCCTCAGATGTTCCGGAAGCGGTTGATGGCGTCGACGTGCTTGGCGCGCTTCTCCTGGTCGCGCACGCCCAGGCCCTCCTCGGGGGCCATGCACAGCACGCCGACCTTGCCCTGGTGGAGGTTGCGGTGCACGTCGTAGGCGGCCTGGCCGGTGTCCTGAAGGGAGTACACCTTCGACAGGGTGGGGTGGATCTTGCCCTTCGCGATGAGCCGGTTGGCCTCCCAGGCCTCGCGGTAGTTGGCGAAGTGCGAGCCGATGATCCGCTTCAGCGACATCCACAGGTAGCGGTTGTCGTACTCGTGCATGTAGCCCGACGTCGAGGCGCAGGTGGTGATGGTGCCGCCCTTGCGCGTGACGTAGACGCTCGCGCCGAAGGTCTCGCGGCCGGGGTGCTCGAAGACGATGTCGATGTCCTCGCCGCCGGTGAACTCGCGGATGCGCTTGCCGAAGCGCTTCCACTCCTTCGGGTCCTGGGTGGTCTCGTCCTTCCAGAACTTGTAGCCCTCGGCGCTGCGGTCGATGATCGCCTCGGCGCCCATCGAGCGGCAGATGTCCGCCTTCTGCTCGCTGGAGACGACACAGATCGGGTTGGCGCCGCCGGCCAGCGCGAACTGGGTGGCGTAGCTGCCGAGTCCGCCGCTGGCGCCCCAGATCAGGACGTTGTCGCCCTGCTTCATGCCGGCGCCGTTGCGGGAGACCAGCTGCCGGTAGGCGGTGGAGTTGACCAGGCCGGGGGCGGCGGCCTCCTCCCACGACAGGTGGTCGGGCTTCGGCATCAGCTGGTTGGACTTGACCAGGGCGATCTCGGCGAGGCCGCCGAAGTTGGTCTCGAAGCCCCAGATGCGCTGCTCGGGGTCGAGCATCGTGTCGTTGTGGCCGTCGCTGGACTCCAGCTCGACGGACAGGCAGTGCGCGACGACCTCGTCACCGGGCCGCCAGGCGTTGACGCCCGGGCCGGTGCGCAGGACGACGCCCGCGAGGTCGGAGCCGATGATGTGGTACGGCAGGTCGTGGCGCTTGGTGAGCTCGCTGAGCCGGCCGTAGCGCTCCAGGAACCCGAAGGTGGACAGTGGCTCGAAGATCGACGTCCACACCGAGTTGTAGTTGACCGACGAGGCCATCACGGCCACCAGCGCCTCGCCCGGGCCGAGCTCGGGCAGCGGCACCTCGTCCAGGTGGATCGACTTGCGGGGGTCCTTGTCGCGGGTCTCGAGGCCCGCGAACATCTCCGTCTCGTCCTTGTGCACGGTGATCGCGCGGTACGACTCGGGGAGCGGGAGGGCGGCGAAGTCCTCCGACGTGGAGTCGGGCGACTGGATCGCGGCCAGGATGTCCTTAACGGTCACGGTGTTGCCTCCGGCGGTGAGCGCCCTGAGGGAGGGGCGCCGATGGTTACGTCGGTGCTGCTGAGGGTTGAGGGTGTGCCGTCGGTTCGGCGGTGGTGCTGATCGGCAGCGCTGGGTGGCGCGGGAGGTTGCCTGTGACGCAGGCGCCCGGGCGGGCAAGCGGGTGAGCTTGCTGGGACGTCGTCCGGACCTCTTCAACGTATGACACCGCGTGTCACCTCGCAAGGCACTGAGTGCCAGAACTTGATCTCAGATGAAATCTTTACGTGACAAATGAGCGATGATCGATCGAACGGCCGCTCCGAGGGCTTGCAAAACGGCCACTGACATGCCAAAACGGCCACCCCGAGGGGTGGCCGTCATCACACGCGTGGAAGGGAGCTCAGTGCTCCTTGAGTGCCTGCTCGATCGTCCGCATGACCTCGTCCAGCGGCGCGTCGGTGCGGGCGACGGTCACCAGCACCTCGCCCTGCGCCGACGCCGTGGCGGCGGCCGGCTGCGGTTCGGTGGAGCGCCCGGCCCCGATGCCCGACCCGAAGGTCTTGCGCACGATCGCGAAGGCGTGGTCCAGCTGCGCCTCCACGTCCCCCTGGCCGCCCGCGCGCAGCCAGCGCCGCAGGACGTGGTTGTGGGCCGTGACGACCGCGGACGCGGCGACCTCCGCCAGCAGCGGATCGTCGTTGGCGTCGTCGGCGTGCGCGCGCTCGTCGAAGTGGCCGAGGAGATAGCGGGTGAAGAGGCGCTCGTAGCGGGCCACCGACGCGATCTCCGCCTCGCGCAGGGTGGGCACCTCGCGTGTCAGCTTGTAGCGGGCGACCGAGATCTCCGGCCGGGCCGCGTACATCCGCATGACTTCCTTGATGCCGCGGCACACCGTGTCGAGCGGATGCTCGTGCGCGGGCGCGGCGTTGAGCACCGCCTCGGCGCGGATCAGGGTGTCGTCGTGGTCGGGGAAGATCGCCTCTTCCTTGGAGCGGAAGTGGCGGAAGAAGGTGCGGCGGGCGACCCCGGCCTGGGCCGCGATCTCGTCGACGGTGGTCGCCTCGTACCCCTTGGTCGCGAACAGCTCCATCGCGGCGGCCGCCAGTTCCCGGCGCATCTTGAGCCGCTGGGCGGCGGCGCGAGAGCCGGCGGCACTCTCCGGCGCGTCGGCCGTGGCTGGTGTACGTGAGGATTTGGCGGGCTGGGGCATGCCCTGAACGTACTGCATGTGCGCAGCTCGCCGCGCATGCCCTGGTTCTCCCCCGCCGCCGGGGGGCGGGGGAGGGGCGGCCCGGCCGGCCGGGTGGAACCGGTCCGGGCCGAGCAGGCCGCCCCACTCCGCGCCGGACCGCAACCAGTCGCCGGGACGCTCAGCGCTTGGCATATTCGCGGAAGCCACGGCCGGTCTTGCGGCCGAGGCAGCCCGCGGCCACCAGGTGCTCCAGCAGCGGCGCCGGAGCGAGCCCCGGGTCGCGGAACTCGCGGTGCAGGACCTTCTCGATGGCGAGCGAGACGTCCAGCCCGACCACGTCCAGCAGCTCGAACGGGCCCATCGGGTAACCGCCGCCCAGCTTCATCGCCGCGTCGATGTCGTCGAGCGACGCGTAGTGCTCCTCCACCATCTTGATCGCGTTGTTCAGGTACGGGAACAGCAGCGCGTTCACGATGAAGCCGGCCCGGTCACCGCAGTCGACCGGGTGCTTCCTGATCCGCCCGCACACCTCGCGGACCGTCGCGTGGACGTCGTCGGCGGTCAGCACCGTGCGGACGACCTCGACCAGCTTCATGGCCGGCGCCGGGTTGAAGAAGTGCATACCGATCACGTCCTGCGGGCGCGAGGTGGCCCGGGCGCAGGCGACGACCGGCAGCGACGAGGTCGTGGTGGCCAGGATCGCGCCCGCCTTGCAGACCTTGTCCAGGGCCGCGAACAGCTGCCGCTTGATCTCCAGGTCCTCGGCGACCGCCTCCACGGCCAGGTCGACGTCGGCGAAGTCGTCATACGTGCCCGTGGCGGTGATGCGGTCCAGAGTCTCGGCGGCCGCCTCCGCGGTCATCCGGCCCTTGTCGACCGAGCGGGCCAGGGACTTGCCGATCCGGGCCTTCGCGGCCTGTGCCTTCTCCGCGGTGCGGGCGGCGATGACCACCTCGTATCCGCCCTTGGCGAAGACTTCGGCGATGCCGGAGGCCATGGTGCCCGAGCCCGCGACACCGACCGAGCGGATCTCCCGGCCGGAAACCAGGTCGCCGCCCTCCAGCGGGGTCAGCGCGTCCCGCACGACGACCGGGCTGCCCGGCGCCTCGTAGGTGTAGAAGCCGCGCCCCGACTTGCGGCCGGTCAGGCCCGCCTCGCTCAGCTGCTTGAGGATCGGGGCCGGGGCGTGCAGCCGGTCGCGGGAGGAGGCGTACATGGCCTCCAGGACCGTGCGCGCGGTGTCGACGCCGATCAGGTCGAGCAGCGCCAGCGGGCCCATGGGCAGTCCGCAGCCCAGCCGCATGGCGGCGTCGATGTCCTCGCGGGAGGCGTACTTCGCCTCGTACATCGCGGCGGCCTGGTTGAGGTAGCCGAACAGCAGACCGTCCGCGACGAAACCGGGCCGGTCGCCGACCGCGACCGGCTCCTTGCCCAGATCGAGCGCGAGGTCGGTGACCGCGGTGACGGCCGCCGGCGCGGTCAGCACCGAGGAGACGACCTCCACCAGCCGCATCGCCGGGGCCGGGTTGAAGAAGTGCAGGCCCAGCACCCGCTCGGGGCGGGAGGAGTCGGCGGCCAGGCGGGTCACGGACAGGGCGTTGGTGCCGGTCGCCAGGATCGTCTCGGGGCGCACGATCCCGTCCAGCTCCCGGAAGATCTGGTGCTTGATCTCGTACGACTCCGGAGCCACCTCGATGACCAGGTCGGCGTCGGCCGCCGTGCGCAGGTCGGCGGAGGTGCGGACACGGCCGAGGATCCCGGCGCGCTCCTGCTCGGTCAGGCGCCCGCGCTCGACGCCGCGGGCGGTGGAGGCCTCCAGGGCGGCGACGCACTTCGCTGCCTGGGTCTCGCTGACGTCGATGCCGACGACCGTGCGGCCGGCCTTGGCGAGGACCTCGGCGATGCCGGTGCCCATCGTGCCGAGGCCGACGACGGCGATGGTCTGCAGCGGGGACTGGGACGGGTCGGACAGGGGAGTGGCCATCGCGGGACTCCAGGATGAGGGTGACGACGGGGAACGCGCTCCGGGTGCGCCGGAGGCGGCCCGGCAGGGGCCGGACCACGGGCGCACCGGGTGCGTGGTGAAGTGCGGGTGTTGGCCGGGCTGCGAAGCGCACACGCCCGGTGCCGCGCCACGGGCGTGCACACGCCCGGGGTGAACGGCCGTTCCGACCGGCCCTGTCCCGGGGCCGAGCCGTACTGCGGTACCTGAGGCACCGAACCGACTGCTCTCGCGACAGCCGCGTCACCAGACCGCCGCGAGGAAATACGAGTGGGTAACTCGCTCGTCTGAGCTTAACCGGCGGGTAACGAGCGCGCCAGCCCCCGGGTTTGTGATGTACGTCCCGCGCGGCTCGCCACGCCCCTAACCTCTGAGTCATGGACGAAGAGTTGCGATCACTCACGGAGCGCTTACGGCAGGAGTCGGGGGCGCCGCCCGCGTTCGAGCGGCTCGTGGCGACCGACGACCTCGACGCCCTGGCGGCGGTGCTGACCGAACCCGGGCAGCACCTGTGGGCGAGGGAACTGGCCGCGTTCCGGCTGGGGCTCGCACAGGACCCGCGGGCCTTCGAGGCCCTGGTGCTGCTGCTCAACCACCGCGACCCCCCGCGCTGCGCCTCCGCCGCCCACGCCCTCGCCCGGCTGGGAGACCCGCGCACCGCCCGCGCGGCCGCCGCCCTGGCCACCAACGAACTGCGCGTCGCCTACGCGCTGCACCCGGTGCGGCTCCTGGTCGAGCTGCGTGCGCCGGAGGCGGTGCCCGCGCTGATCACCACGCTCCGGCGACGCCTGCGCCCGCACGACCCGTACCGCCGCGTCGCCCTGGCCTGCGTGGACGGGCTCGGCGCGCTGGGCGACACCCGGGCCAGGCCCGTCCTGAACGAGGCGCTCGCGCATCCGACGCTGGCCGAGGCGTCGGTGCGGGCGCTGGGGCGGATCCCGAAGCAGAGGTGACGCCGGCGGGAGAGGGGGCCGCCGTACCACGACGTCAGCGGGGAGGGTGCCTGGGGTGCCGCGACGTCAGCGGGCGAGGGGCCTGGGTACCGCGACGTCAGCGGGCGAGGGCCCTGGTGTACCGCACCTCGGGCACCGCGACCCCGTCCACCTCGAACGGCTCCTCGGCGCCGTCCGCCCGGAAGCCGGCCCGTTCGTAGAAGCGGCGGGCCCGGTCGTTCTCCTTGAGCACCCACAGCAGGAGACGGCCGTGGCCCGCGGCGGAGCAGCGCGTGACCGACTCCGTGAGCAGCCCTCGCCCCACGCCCTGTCCCAGCTGATCGGGGTGCACGTAGACGGCGTACAACTCGGCGTCCATGGTGACGACTTCCCCGTCCCGGTACGGGCCGTGGCACGCCCAGCCGACGATCTCGCCGCCGGTGCCCTCGGCGACCAGGTTCACCACTCCGGGGTCGCCCTGCGCGAGGTACTCACGACGGAGCTCGGCGTCCGCCTCGACGCTGAGCCCGTCCAGGTAGGACTGCGGCATCAGGCCCCGGTAGGCGCTGCGCCAGCCGCCGACGCGGACCTTAGCGACGCCGTCGCAGTCGGCCCGCGTCATCTCCCGGATCCGCAGGCTCCTCATGGCGCGACCACCGCGAACGCCTCGACCTCGATCAGGAACTCGGGCCGGACCAGCGCGGCGACCTGCACCGCCGAAGCGGCCGGCAGCCGGTCGTCGGGTATGTGCTCGGCGCGGGCCGCGCGGACGGCCGGCATATGGGCCATGTCCGTGACGAAGTAGGTGAGTTTGACGACGTCGTCGAAGGTGGCGCCGGCGGCCGCCAGGCAGCGCCGGAGGTTCTCGAAGACCTGGCGCGCCTGCGCCGCCGGGTCGCCCTCACCGACCAGCCGCCCGCGCTCATCGAGCGCGAGCTGACCGGCGATCGCCACGAAACGGCCGGTGCCGAGGACGACATGGCTGTACTGGACCGCGGCGGCGACGCCGTCGGGGGCGGGGATCCTCGTCAGCTCACTCATGGGTCCATGGTGGACCACGGGACTGACATACCCCGTCCCGACGTCCCGTCAGCCGCTCAGTGGCGGAAGCCGATCAGGCCGTGCAGCGCCGAGCCGTTCGACGGTGCCGACGCCGCCTTCGCCGACGCCGTCGCGGCCGCCGCGGGCTTCGGGTCCGGTAGTGCCTCGCACACCGCGTCCGCCTGGCCGTAGCCGCGCGGCACGGTGCCGTCCGTCAGATACGCGGCCAGGTGCCGGTCCAGGCAGGCGTTGCCGCTCAGCGTGATGCCGTGGTTGCCGCCGCCCTCCTCGACCACCAGGCTGGAGCGGGCCAGCAGTCGGTGCACGGTGACACCGCCCTCGTACGGCGTGGCCGCGTCGCCGGTCGCCTGGAACAGCAGGACCGGCGGCAGCTTGCCGTTGGCCACGTTCACGGGGCGCAGCCCGCTGCCCGGGCGCAACTGTCGAAGCCGCCCATGTGGTTCCGGGTCAGGGGTGCCTGCCCGGTTTGACAGCACTGACCTCGAAGACGCCACCGCAGAGCCGGAACGAGTTCGCTGGTGTCCGCAGGGCCCAGGTGGATCCCGGTGGGTAGGCCTGGACCTGTGCGGCGCGAGGCCGGCAGGGCTCGTCCGTCACGCCGTCGGCGACGGTGTGGAGGGCGGCGTAGGCGCTGCCGCCCGGTTCCAGAGTCACGGTCGGGGCGTCGGGGCCTTGGCGCTCGGCGGGTTCACCGATGCGGTCGCCGGTGGAGTCGAGCAGGGTGACGCCGGGATAGCCGTGAAGTGAACAGGACTCCGGGCCCCTGTTGGTGAAGACCAGAGGGACGTAGCGATTTGAGAGGCGGGCCGCATGTGTGCTGAGGACGAGACACCTTCGGATGCCGCTCCGCGGTAGCTTCCGCCGCCGAGGAGGCTGAACAGCAACTCCGCGAGATCCGCGACGGCATGTGGCCACCGGCGACGCCGACATACGCAGGACCGGTATCGACGACGGCCGCGCCTTCGCGGAACTCGCCGTCACCAACAGCGGCGACGAAACCGACTCGTACGCGATCCAGGCCGACTTCCACGACCGGCACGGTGATCCGGCCGATATCGAAGACGGTGCCGGTCGACGTGCCTGGGCGGGCGATGGACGACGGCACCCAGTCCCGTCCCGGCCGTCGTCGGAGATGCTGTAGGCGGCACGGAGGCAGTGCGCGGATTGATCGGTGCGGATCACCGCTTCCGTGGCACCCGCCGCTTGTGCCGAAGGTCGGGGACTCATCGGACGGGCCGGTTGCGGGGTGGTCGCAGCGGTCGCACGAGCGGTCATGCACGGCGCCCCACCCCCGACTGATGCCGCCGTCGTGCTGCCGCATGGACCGCGGCCTGCCGGTGGACCACTGCGGACCACCTCGGCAGCCGAGCAGTCGGCTGCCGAGGTGCCGCGTCAGCCGCTGTCGCCGGTGACCCGTGCCGTGCGGTGACGGCGGGGGCAACAGGGCGGTCGGCACGGGCGTCGGCCGCAGTCGGCGAGCGGCGAGGGGCAGAAAGACTTCCCGCTTCAGGATTGGCCGACGCGGGGCCGGAGACCCGGCCCTTGTACCTGACACGACGAAGGAGGTGACCGTGATGACGTCTCAGACGTCACCCGGCATTGCTGAACACCCGGACATCCTGGCGCTGCGTGCCCGTTCGGAACGAGCGGCCTCAACTCCTGCGGCGCAGGCCGTCGAAGGGCTGAGCCTGCTGACCGGCCTGTACCTGGCGGCCTCGCCATGGATCGTGGGCTTCAACGGACTCACCACACTGACGGTGAACAACCTCATCGCCGGTATCGCCTTCACCCTGCTGGCGGTCGGATTCGGATCGGCTTTCGAGCGCACCCATGGCATGAGCTGGGCCGCGCTGGGAGTGGGCATCTGGACGGTCATCGCTCCGTGGGTCGTGGCCGGTGCCGTGGACACGACGTCGACCGTCTGGAGCAATGTCGTCACCGGCGCGGTGGCCATCGTGCTGGCTCTTGCTACGTCGGCCGTGGGTTCGAAGGCTGACCGCCGCTGAGCGGACCGGGCCACGGGTGGTCGTGACATGCGGCCGCCCAGCCCCGCTCGCCAGTGGATCAGTCGGTGTGCGGCGATTCAACTGCAGTCGCCGCACTCACCGTTGGGAAGGAGTCCTCGATGGCCGCAGGCATGGGCGCGGGTAGCCAGGGGCAGGTCTGATCGTCGATGTCCGGGTTCCTGCATGAAGTACGCGCCAACGGACTCGTCACCCGCATCGCGGCGATCGCCGCGATCGGTGGCTTTCTGTTCGGCTACGACACCGGCGTCATCTCCGGTGCACTGCTGTTCATCAAAAAGGACCTGCAAGCGGGGCCGGTGGTACAGGAGTTCATCGTTTCCGCGCTGCTGGTCGGTGCAATCGTCGGGGCGGTCGCGAGCGGCTGGTCGGCCGACCGCTTCGGCCGCCGCAACACCAAGATCGTCTCTGGCTGTGTCTACGTCGTGGGCGCCCTGGGCTGCGCGTTCGCTGTCAACAGCGAAATGCTCATCGGTTTCCGGCTCCTGCTCGGCTTCTCCGTGGGTACGGCGTCGTTCGTCAGCCCCATGTACATCTCCGAGGTCAGTCCGCCCCGGATCCGGGGCGGACTGACCTCCTTCAACCAACTGGCCATCACCACGGGCATCCTGACCGCCTATCTCGTCGACTACTTCTTCCGTGACCTGCCGGGCAACTGGCGCTGGATGGTGGGGGTCGCCGCCCTTCCCGGAGCCGCCCTGGCCATCGGTATGCTCACCGTGCCCAAGACTCCGCGCTGGCTCGTCGAGCACGGGCGCGACGATCAGGCCCGCCGTGTTCTGGAACAGTTGCGTGAAGGCGCCGACGGTGACGCGAAGCAGGAGCTGGAGGACATCCGGCACGGAGTGACGGAGAGCCGTGGCGCCGGGCTGCGGGACCTGACCCGGCGCCAGATCCGGCCGCTGCTGCTCATCGGCTGCGCCTTGGCGGTCTTCCAGCAGTTCGTCGGCACCAACACGGTGGTGTACTACGCCCCGACCATCCTGGAGGACACCGGTCTGAAGGCGGACGCCGCCATCGGCCAGACCCTGGCGGTCGGCTTGACGAACCTGGTCTTCACCGTCGTCGCGGTGCTGCTGCTCGACCGGGTAGGGCGCAGGCCGCTGCTGCTCACCGGTACCGCGGTCCTCACCTGTGCCCTGGTCGCGCTCGCCGTCTACTTCGCCTCCGACACGGTCGCGCAGGCGGTGCCGTGGCTGGCGCTGGTCGCCCTGGTGGTCTACATGGCCGGGTTCGCCGTCGGCCTCGGGCCGGTGTTCTGGCTGATGATCAGTGAGATCTTCCCGCAGTCGCTGCGCAGCCTGGGCATGAGCGTGTCCACGGTGGCCAACTGGACCGCGAACTTTGCGATCTCGGTGAGCTTCCTGTCCCTCGTCGGCGCCATCACCAGGCCGGGCACCTTCCTCCTCTACGCCATCCTGGCGGTGACGGCTCTGCTGTTCTTCGCCGCTCGGGTGCCCGAGACCAAGCAGCGGTCGCTGGAGGAGATTCAGCGGGAACTCCAGCCACGTTGACAGCGTGTCCGTCTTCGCTCGGCTGCAGCCGCGGGCCGGCCGTTCGACCCGTGCACGACGAGCAGGCCGGGATCCGTCGGGCTGACCGGGGTCTTTCGACGCCAAGTCCGTTTACCGCCGCCGGAGCAGGGGACCTGTGGGTGGAAGTTGTAGCGGTCGGCCGACCGGGCTGTGGGCCTTGGGCACCTCGCGGGGTTCCGCACCCGTATTCGAGGCATCGCGGCTCGGCCGACTCACTGTTTCCGGCGAACGTGTCAAGCAGTGGCTCCGGGCGTTACGCCGGTGAGTGGTCCCGTCATGTGGAGCCACTGTGTCCGTGGCGCGTAGCGGACGCCGTAGGAATCAAAGGTGCCCTGAGCGCGCCGTATGCCACTGCGAGGTCCCCGAGGACGGTGACCACCGGGTCGGCGGTGGCTGTCGGGAGTTGGGCGTTTGCCCTATCCGCCGGCAGGCCTCGAATTACGACACAGGCGGCGTCATCGAAGGCAGAGGAGATCGAAGATGGTTGCGTTGACATTGGTCACGGGTGATGGCCAACAGGTGGAGCCGCAGACGGAGTTCGCTCCTCTCGCCGTCATGGCTGTCGCCGACGGCGAACCCGTCGGCGGCCGGATGGTGAGCTTCTTCGTCGACGATCCCGAAGGAACCGGGACCGACTTCCACGGCGGCTCCCCCGTCCGGGTGACGACGGTTTTGGACGGGACAGGCACCACGGACGTGCCGCTCATAGCCGGTGACTCGCCGGGCAATGTGGAAGTAAAGGTCATGGTGGAGGGGGCGCACGCCTTGTTCTCCTTGCACGTGGCTGGTCCCCGGGACGGCGGCGACAGGGCTTCTTCCGCGTGACCCACGACACCGGTTTCACGGAACGGAGGTGAAGAGCCCCCGCGAGCCGGGCCGCTGACTGGATTTGGTCGGGTGCGGCCTGCACCTGCTGTTCCGGGGTGCATTGACCAGGGGCGTCCGGCTGTCAGCCATCGGCGGTTCTTCATGTCTGCGGCGACCGACGAGGGCGGCCTGGCCACGATGCGGGAACCGCTCTCCGGCGTGGCAGTGCGCGATGCGCAATCGGTGTGCCCTCGCGGAGGCAGACGGCATCAGGGCCGCTCGTCCCCCCGGCGCGTGCTGGGCCCCTCGCACCGGCCGGCAGCTGATGCACCGCCGCCGCATGACCGGCCATGCCGCCTGTCCCCGACCAAGGAGGAGGATCGCCGCTCCCGGCCTCGACCCCTTCGGCGTGGCCTGGTCCCCGGTCGGCGTCCCGCCGCGCTGCCGGCGTGCGACCGACACGGCCGTAGTGTGGGGGCGGCGGGCAGGCTGCGCTGAGGTGATCTTCGCCCTGACACGAGTCCGGCACCGAATCCCGGGGCGGCGGTCTGACGGATCCCGCCCCTGTAAGGGGCCCTTGCGCATAGGGTTCTCGCACTATGAGCGCCCGGGGCTCGTGGTCTGGCACCGCACCTCGCCACAAGGACCCCTAAGGGGTCCGCGGCCCGGCCGCACAGGTCACTCGCGAGCAACGGTCCCCGGGGCTACCACTGAGACACCTGCCCGCTCGGTCCATAGTTGCTCGGGCCGGTGCCCCGCCTGGACCTTGGTGAGACGAGGCGGGGCTCCGTGAGACCTGCGAGCTGTCCGCAGCCCTCGGCCTTTGCCGAACCCGATCCCTGACGGACCCCGTGGGCGCCGGTGACTGCGGCTGCTGAACCGCTGATCCCTTGAAGCGAGTTGACCCTGTAGGTTCTTGCGCCATGGTGCGATACGCAGAGCCGGGCGCTGTGCAGTGGGTGGAGTCGGGCGGCGGGCCGCTGATAGCGGTACCGGAGACCGTCCTGCCGTTCTGGGCGGGCGCCGACGGCGAGGAGACGGCCTCGGACTACGACCGGGCCTGTGAGGTGGACGGCCATGTCGGCCTCCTCCCGGTCGGCGACTCCACCGCGTTGGTCCTCGGTGATGAACCCGCCGCGACCGCCTACCTGCCCGACCACGGCATGTTCGTCCGCTGGCGCGCCGGCGATTCGGCGGAGGAACTGCTGGCGAGCGTGCCGTCGGCCGTCGAAGCCGCGCACTGGGGGCCGGAGGTGTACTGGGACGTCCCGGGCGCGGCCCTGCTCTTCGACGCCGCCTGGCCCGGCACCGACCCCTCGGGGTCCGACCAGGTGCGGGTGCTGCTGGAGCCGGGCAGGTACGCGGTCCGTGCGGCCACGGCCCAGCCGGGTCCGGAGACCTGGATGGGCCTGGTCCGGCTCCGGCTGCTCACGCGGCGGTAGGGCAGCACGCCCCGGGGGCCGGGGAAAGCCGCGTGCACCGGCCGACCGTACCGATCATGATGAACCCGTGCCCCGCCTTCCCCACCTCGCCCCCGAGGAACGGCGTCGCGACCCCGTGCCGACGACGCTCACCGAGCGGGTATCACGGTCAACAGCGTGAACCCGGGCCCGGTGGACACCGACTACCTGACCGGCGAGGTCTACGACGCAGTCGCCGCCCGCTTCACGTCGGGCCGGTGGGGCATGCCCGACGACCCGGCCCGCCTCATCGCCTGGCTCGCGACCTACGAGGCGGGCTGGATCACCGGAGAGGTCATCAGCTCCGCGGGCGGATCCCGGCGCTGATCACAGGGCCGACAACTCGTCCACCAGGTCGTCCAGACCGAGCGACCCCTGGGACAGCGCCGCCATGTGCCAGGCCTTGGGGTCGAAGGCGTCGCCGTGCCGCTTGCGGGCGTTCTCGCGGCCCAGCAGCCAGGCCCGTTCGCCGAGCTTGTAGCCGATGGCCTGGCCGGGCATGGACAGGTAGCGGGTCAGCTCGCTCTCCACGAAGTCCGCCGGGCGGCTGCTGTGCGAGCCGAAGAACTCCTGCGCCAGCTCGGCCGTCCAGCGCTCGCCGGGGTGGAAGGGCGAGTCGTCCGGGATCGTCAGCTCCAGGTGCATGCCGATGTCGATGATGACGCGCACGGCCCGCATCATCTGGGCGTCCAGATAGCCGAGTCGTCGCTCCGGGTCGGTCAGGAAGCCCAGTTCGTCCATCAGCCGCTCCGCGTACAGCGCCCAGCCCTCGGCGTTGGCGCTCACCATGCCGACGCTCGCCTGGTAGCGGGAGAGGTTCTCCGCCACGTGCTTCCACTGGGCCAGCTGGAGGTGGTGGCCGGGCACGCCCTCGTGGTACCAGGTCGACACCAGGTCGTAGACCGGGAAGCGCGTCTCGCCCATGGTCGGCAGCCAGGTGCAGCCCGGGCGGGAGAAGTCGTCCGACGGCGGCGTGTAGTAAGGGGCCGCGGCGCTGCCCGGAGGGGCGATGCGCGACTCCACCCGGCGCACCCGCTCGGCCAGGTCGAAGTGCGTGCCGTCGAGCGCGTCCATCGCCTCGTCCATGAGGCTCTGCAGCCAGTCGCGGACCTCGTCGACGCCCTCGATGTGCGTGCCCTGCGCGTCCAGGTGGGCCAGCGCCTCCCACGGCGTACCGGCGCCCGGAAGGATCTTCTCGGCCTCGCTCTTCATCTCGCCCAGGAGACGGTGGTACTCGGACCAGCCGTAGGCGTACGCCTCGTCCAGGTCGAGGTCCGTGCCGTTGAAGTAGCGCACCCAGCGCGCGTACCGCTCGCGCCCCACCACGTCCGGCGCGCCCTCGATCGTCGGCGCGTACACGTCCCGCATCCAGTCGCGCAGCCGCACGACCGCCTCGGTGGCGGAGCGGGCGGCGGCGTCCAGCTCGGACCGCCGAGCCTCGGGGCCGGCCGCCGCGTACTGCTCGAACCAGCCGTGGCCCTCGCCGTCCGCGTCGGCCCACTCACCGAGCTGCGTCACGAAGGTGGC
>NZ_JBEXSH010000063.1:12393-18978 GCF_040613555.1 Streptomyces sp. NPDC006265 | reverse complement strand
GGCCACCGGCCTGAACTCGGGCGACACCCAGTTCCAGTTGGTCGCGGCCCCGGGCCGCTCGGGCGACCTGTGGCTGAGCCTCAAGTGGAACGGGCTGTACCGCTCGACCGACGGCGGCGCCACCTTCACCAAGGTCGCCAGCTGCTGGGCCTCGTACACGCTCGGCTTCGGCAAGGCCGCCGAGGGCGCCTCCTACCCGGCGCTCTACATGGTCGGCTCCACCGAGACCATCACCGCCGTCTACCGCTCCGACGACGAGGCGAAGAGCTGGGTGCGGGTCAACGACGACCAGCACCAGTGGGGCTGGATCGGCGCGACCATCACCGGCGACCCGCGCGTCTACGGTCGCGTGTACATCGCCACCAACGGGCGCGGCGTGCAGTACGGGGAGCCCACCTGATGACCGTGCCGAAACGGCCCGCCCTGAGCGACGCCACCCGGGGGCGTCTCCTCTTCGGAGGGGACTACAACCCGGAGCAGTGGCCCGAGGAGACCTGGCACGAGGACGTCCGGCTGATGAAGACCGCCGGCGTCAACTCGGTCACCCTCGGCGTCTTCTCCTGGTCGAAGCTGGAACCGGCGCCTGGGGCACGGGAGTTCGGCTGGCTGGACACGCTGATGGATCTGATGCACGCAGGCGGCATCGGCGTCGTCCTCGCCACCCCGACCTCCTCGCCCCCGCCCTGGATGGGCCGGCTGCACCCCGACACCCTGCCCGTCACCGAGGACGGCCGCACCGAGTGGTGGGGCGGCCGGCAGCACTTCTCCCACTCCAGCGCCACCTATCGGCGCTACGCCGCCGCCATCACCGAGGACCTGGCCGCCCGCTACGGCGACCACCCGGCCCTGACGATGTGGCACATCAACAACGAGTACTGCACCTTCGACCACGGCGACGAGGCCGCCGCCTCCTTCCGGCGATGGCTGCGCGAGCGGTACGGCTCGCTGGACGCCCTCAACGAGGCCTGGGGCACCGCCTTCTGGAGCCAGGGCTACGACACCTGGGACGGCATCCTGCCGCCCCGCCTGCCGCACTACATGCGCAACCCCGGCCAGGTCCTGGACTTCCGCCGTTTCACCTCCGACATGCTCCTGGAGTGTTACACCGCCGAGCGGGACATCGTCCGGCGGCACACCCCGCACCTGCCGGTCACCAGCAACTTCATGCCGCTGTGGTTCGGGCAGGACGCCTGGCGCTGGGCCGAGGAGGAGGACGTCGTCTCCGTCGACCTCTACCCCGACCCGCGTGACCCCCTCGGCGCGCAGAACGGCGCCCTGGTCCAGGACATGACCCGCTCCCAGGCACGCGGGCCCTGGATGCTGATGGAGCAGGCGGCCGGGCCGGTCAACTGGCGGGGCGTGAACCACCCCAAACCCCGCGGCCTCAACCGGCTGTGGTCCCTGCAGGCCGTGGCCCGGGGAGCCGACGCCGTCTGCTACTTCCAGTGGCGGCAGTCCCGGCAGGGCGCGGAGAAGTTCCACTCCGGCATGGTCAGCCACGCGGGGGAGGAGGGCCGGACGTACCAGGAGGTCAAGCGGCTCGGCGCCGACCTGGAACGGATCGCCCCCGAGGTGACCGGCCGGCACCTCACCGCGAACGTCGCCGTCCTGCACGACTGGCACGCCTGGTGGGCCGGCGCCCAGGACGGCCGTCTCTCCACCCGGGTGGACTACCCGGACGTCCTGCGCGCCTGGCACCGGGCCCTGTGGCAGGCGCACCTCACCACCGACTTCGCCCACCCCGAGCACGACCTGACGCCGTACTCGCTGGTCGTGGTGCCGCAGCTGTACTCCCTCACCGACGCCGCGACCGACAACCTCCTCGCCTACGTACGGCAGGGCGGCACCCTCGTCTGCGGCTTCCAGACCGGCGTCGCCGACCAGGACGACCGCGTCCGCCCCGGGGGCATGGACGCCCGGCTGCGCGAGCTGTTCGGCATCCGCACGCTGCACGAGTGGTGGCCGCTGGACGCGGGGGAGACGGTCGCCTGCGAGGGCTTCCGGGGCACCCTGTGGTCCGAGGAACTGGAGGGGGACGGCACCGCCGAGGAGACCGTCCCCTACAAGGGCGGCGAACTCGACGGACTGCCCGCCGTCCTGCGCAAGGGCCGGGCCTGGTACGTCTCCACGCTCCCGGAGCCCGAGGCGCTGCGCGGCCTGCTGGCCTCGATCGCCGCCGGCGTGGGCGTCCGGCCGGTGCTCGACGATCTCCCCGAGCAGGTGGAGGCCGTGCGGCGGGGCGAGGTGCTGTTCGTGCTCAACCACGGCCGCGAGCCGGTGACCGTCGAGGTGCCCGGCACCCACCGTGACCTGCTGTCCGGGACGGACGTCACCGACCGGGTCACCCTCGGCCGCTACGAGGCGGCGGTGCTGCGGCCATGACCGACTCCGTCCCCGTCCACGGCACCTGGGAGCCGCACCCGGCCGCCCGCTGGGAGGACGCCTTCCTCAGCGGCAACGGCCGGCACGGCGCCCTGGTGTTCGGCGATTCGCACGCCGAGCGGGTCGTCGTCACCCACCACACCCTGGTACAGCCCAACGGCCGGGATCCCCGCCCCCCGCAGCTCGCCGGTGACCTGCCCGGGCTCCAGGACCGTCTCCTGGCGGGCGACACGACCGCAGCCGAGGACTTCACGGACGGGCGCCCCCACCAGTGGGTGCAGCCCTTCCACCCCGCCTTCCAAATCCGGCTGGCCCGGCCCGAGGACGGCGGCCACGACTACCGGCGGGACCTCGACTTCACCACCGGAGTGGTGAGCACGGCCTGCGCCGGCCGGACCGGCCGCGTCTTCGTCTCCCGTGCCGACGACGTGATCGTCCAGCACCTCTCCGGACCCGGTCTCACGCTGGACATCGACCTCGACCCCCGGCTGCCCGGCACCCCCGCCCGGCTGGGCGTCGGCCACGGAGCCGTCCTCACCCCCGAGGGCGCCCTGCTCAGCCTGCGCGCCCGCTACCCGGACAGCGACCGGGCCTGCACCGGCGTCACCCAGGTCACCGTCACCGGCGGCACGACCACCCTGGTGCCCCCGGGCGTGCGCGTCGAGGGCGCCCGGTCCGTGCTGCTCCTCACCCGGGTGCACCGGCACACCGGCGAGCTCGACGTGGTCGCCGAGGGCCGTGCCCTGCGCGACCTGCCCGCCGCCTACGACGAGCTCCTCGACCGGCACACCGCCCTGCACCGCGCCGCCTACGAGCGCGTCACCCTCGACCTGGCCGCCGACCCCGCCGAACGGGCCCTGCCGGGATCGGAGTTGCTCAAGCAGCCGCGCAGCGCCGCCCTGCTGGAGCGCCTCTTCGCCGCCGGGCGCTACCACCTGCTGTCGGCCAGCGGACTCTTCCCGCCCCGCCTGACCGGGCTGTGGACCGGCGACTGGAACACCGCCTGGTCCGGCGCGTTCACCAACGACGCCAACCTCAACCTCCAGACCGCCTCGGCCGCCGCCGCAGCCCTCCCGGAGGTCACCGAGGCGCACGCGAACCTGGTCCACCGTCTGCTCCCCGACTGGCGCGACAACGCCCGCGCGATCTTCGGCACCCGGGGCGTCGTCGCCCCCGCCCACTCCGACGGCGAGTCCGGCCACTCCTACCACTACAACCGCGAGTACCCGCTGCACCTGTGGACGGCGGGCGCGGACTGGCTGCTCAAGCCGCTCGTCGACCACGACGAGACCCACGGCACCCGCGACCCCCGCACCACCGCCGCTCTCGCCGAAGTCGCCCTCTTCTACGAGGACTTCCTCACCCGGACGGACGAGAACGGGCACCTCGTCGTCGTCCCGTCCTACTCACCCGAGAACCGGCCCGCCACCGCGAGCTGGGGCACCGTCAACGCCGCCATGGACCTCTCCGCGGCCCGCCATGCCCTGCGCACGGCCGCCGCCTATCACCCGGGCCCCGACGCCGACCGCTGGACCGCCCTCGCCGACCGGCTCCCGCCGCACCGGATCAACGAGGACGGCGCCCTGGCCGAATGGGCCTGGCCCGGCCTCACCGACTCCTACGACCACCGCCACCTCAGCCACCTCTACGGCGTCTGGCCGCTCGACGAGATCACCCCCTACGACACCCCCGAACTGGCCGACGCTGCACACCGTGCCCTCGAACTGCGCGGCGCCGAGAACGACTCCGCGCACGGCCATCTCCACCACGCCCTCGTCGCGGCCCGGCTCCGGGACGCGGGCCGCGTCTCCCACGCCCTCGGCCAGGTCCTGGACGGCGACTTCTTCCACGCCTCCCTGATGAGCGCGCACTACCCCGCCCGCGACGTCTACAACGCCGACGCCGCGCACACCCTGCCCGCCGTACTGATCGAGATGCTCGTCCAGTCGACCCCCGACCGGCTGGTCCTGCTGCCCGCGCTGCCGACGGCGTACCCCGAGGGCGCCCTGCGCGGGGTACGCACCCGGTTCGGGGCGGAGCTCGACCTCACCTGGACGCGGGACGGCGCCGTCGTCGTCATCAGGCCCGGTCGCACCCACCGCGTCGAACTGCGGACTTCCTCCGGCGCAGAATCCCTCCACCTGGTCGCCGGAGAAGACCACGTCCTCACCCTGAGGGCGTGGTAGTTCCCCTCATCCCCCCACCCCATGGAAGGGACACCATGGCATCACGCACGCTGAGCAGGGTCACCAAGGCCCTGCTGGCCCCCGCCCTGGCACTCGGCGCCACCATCGGCCTCGCCTCCGCCCCCGCCTCCGCCGCCGTCTGGAACTCCTGCGACCAGTGGGCCCAGACCAACCTGAACGGCTACACGCTCTACAACAACATCTGGGGCGGCGGCGCCGGCAGCCAGTGCATCTGGGCCAACTCGGGCACGAACTGGGGGGTCTGGGCCAACCACCCCAACACCGGCGGCATCAAGTCCTACCCGAACCAGACGAAGGCGATCAACAAGTCGATCACCTCGCTGGGCTCGCTCTCCAGCAGCTACAACGTCAGCGTCCCGTCGTCCGGCGCGTACAACACGTCGTACGACATCTGGGACACGGACCACGACTACGAGATCATGCTCTGGGTCAACAAGACCGGACCCGTCGGCCCGATCGGCTCCTCGCAGGGCAGCGTCAGCCTCGGCGGCCACTCCTGGAACGTCTTCAAGGGCACCAACGGAGCCAACGAGGTGTTCTCGTTCATCCGCACCTCCAACTCCAGCTCCGGCACCGTGAACATCCTGCCGATCCTGAAGTGGATCAAGGACACCAAGAAGTGGATGGGCAACGAGACGATCGGTGACGTGCAGTTCGGCTACGAGGTCACCTCGTCGTCCGGCGGCCTGAACTTCACCACCAACAACCTGACGGTCAGCAGCAGCTGACCCGTCGCGGGGCCGGGGCCGGCCGTGCCGTCAGGCGTGGTCGACCTCGGCCCGCAGCACGTTGTAGTCCGCGAAGGCCGACTCGACCTCGTCGCGGGTCAGACCGTAGCGGGACAGGTCGTAGGTGTGCTTTCGGGTGCCCTTGGGGCGGGCGACGGCCGCGGGGAGCCGGGCCGCGTCGGCCTCGGTCCACCGGGCGCCGACGGCCGCGAAGAGCTTCGGGGCGCCGGTAGCGGGATCGGATCCGAGCCAGGAGTACGGGGTGTCCACCAGCTGCTGCGCGGGGACGGCGGCCCGGGCCGCGAGACCGCGCGTCATGGCCCGGCTCAGCAGACCCAGCCAGGTGGCGCCGATGCCGGTCAGGTCGACGGGCCGGGTGCTGACGGCCATGCCGTGCTCGATCAGGGAGCAGAAGGAGGCCACGACGGTGACCGGGTCGCGGTGGCACCACACGATCGTGGCGTCCGGGAAGACCGTGCGCAGCGCGTCCAGGTTCTCCAGGTGCATGGGGGACTTCAGCATCCATCGCCGCCGCGGCCGGCCGTACTGGAGCACCTGGTAGACCTGCTTGAGATACCGGTAGTCGGCGGTGAAGTCCCGCGCGCAGTGCCACTCCCGGTATTCGGGGATACGGGCCTGGGAGAACGGCATCAGGGCGTGCGGCAGCGCGAACGTGCACTCCTCCGGGCCCTCGGCGGCCATCGCGTGGATGTCACGGAAGCGCGGCGCGAACAGGTCCGTGCCCTGCACCATCCGGCGCCCGGCCGCGATCGCCCGGCGTCGCTGCCGGGGCGGCAACTCCAGGTCGGGCGCGAGCAGTTCCCACAGCAGGGGGCAGCGGTGCCCGTCCGCGAGTGACAGCACCGAGTGCGTGACGGTGGTCGCGGTGCGGGGCAGCCCCACGACGAACACGGGCCTCTCGATCGGCTCCTGCTCGATCTCCGGGTGCTCGGCGATCAGCCGCCGCACCCGCGCCCGGTTGGCCAGATGCCGCCGGACGTGCCCCTGCGCGGCCTGCCAGCCGACCGGGGTCAGGCCCTCGGCCTTCGCCCACCAGCCCAGCAGGGCCCGGAAGTCGTCGACGAACGCCCGGTCTCCCGGCGCCTCACCGGTCTCCACCACCATGCGATCGAAGATCCGGCCGGGGTTCCTGCGGGAGCCGAAGGCGGGCCACAGCGCCAGGTCGGCGAGGGTGAGGGCGAGCGGAGACGGGGACACGCGGGAAACCTACCTTCTGGAACTTGCCTGCGTGGTCGGAAGTTGGCCGA
>NZ_JBEXSH010000063.1:0-12293 GCF_040613555.1 Streptomyces sp. NPDC006265 | reverse complement strand
CAGGCGACAGGCGACAGGCGACAGGCGACAGGCGACAGGCGACAGGCGACAGGCGACAGGCGACAGGCGACAGGCGACAGGCGACAGGCGACAGGCGACAGGGGATGGCCGGAAGACCTCCATCGATCCGGCCACCCCTTCCGACGCGGCTACTCCGCTACGGGCAGCCGCGCCCCGTCCCGCAGGAACAGCGGGATGCGGTCCAGCGGGGCGTCGACCGTCACGGCCCGGCCGCCCTCGTACGTCTCACCCGTCCACGCGTCCGTCCAGGACGCCCCCGCCGGCAGGTACGCCGTACGGGCGGTGGCGCCGGCCGTCAGCACCGGCGCGACCAGCAGGTCCGGGCCGAACAGGTAGGAGTCGTCGACCGACCAGGCCGCCGGGTCGTCCGGGAACTCGAGGAACAGCGGCCGCATCACCGGCAGGCCCTCCTCGTGGGCCGCCCGCATGACGTCCAGCACATACGGCTTCAGCCGCTCGCGCAGCCGCAGGTACCGCTCCAGGATCGCCCCGGCCTCCTCGCCGTACGACCACACCTCGTTCGGGCCGCCGGTCATCTCCGGGCCCAGCGGCATGCCCGGGTCGCGGAAGCCGTGCAGCCGCATCAGCGGGGACAGCGCGCCGAACTGGAACCAGCGGACCATCACCTCCCGGTAGTCCGGGTCGTCCGGGTCGCCGCCGTGGAAGCCCCCGATGTCGGTGTTCCACCACGGGATGCCCGACAGGGCCGTGTTGAGGCCGGCCGCGATCTGGCGGCGCAGGGTCGGGAAGTCCGTGCCGATGTCACCGGACCACAGGGCGGCGCCGTAGCGCTGACTGCCCGCCCACGCCGAGCGGTTGAGGGTGACGATCTCCTCCTCGCCGGTGGCGGCCAGGCCCTCGTAGAAGGTGCGGGCGTTCTCCGCCGGGTAGGCGTTGCCGACCTCCAGGCCGGGACCCGCCCAGTAGCGCAGGTTCTCCTGGAAGCCCGGCTTCAGCTCCGGCTCGCAGGCGTCCAGCCAGAACGCCGTGATGCCGTACGGGTCGAGGTAGTTCTCCTTCACCTTCGACCACACGAACTCCCGGGCGTCCGGGTTGGTGGCGTCGTAGAAGGCCACCTGGACCGTGGAGGCGACCTCCTTGTCGGGCCAGTCGGCGTGCGCCATCGGCCCGTACTGGGTGCCGATGAACCAGCCGCGCTGCTCCAGGACCGGGTGGTTCTCGCTCAGCGGCGACACCGACGGCCAGACGCTCACCACCAGCTTGATGCCGAGCTCCTCCAGCTCCCGCACCATCGCCGCCGGGTCCGGCCACTCCTTCGGGTCGAACTTCCAGTCGCCGAGGTGCGTCCAGTGGAAGAAGTCGCAGACGATCGCCGAGATGGGCAGACCGCGTCGCTTGTACTCCCGGGCCACCTCCATCAGCTCGTCCTGGGTGCGGTAGCGCAGCTTGCACTGCCAGAAGCCCGCCGCCCACTGAGGCAGCATCGGGCTGCGGCCGGTCACCGCGCTGTAGCGGCGCTGGCCGCCGGCCGGGTCGCCCGCCGTGATCCAGTAGTCGATCTGCCGGGCCGAGTCGGCGACCCACCGGGTGCCGTTGTGCGCCAGCTCCACGCGGCCGATCGCCGGGTTGTTCCACAGCAGGGTGTAACCGCGGCTGGAGGTCAGCACCGGGATGCCGACCTCGGCGTTGCGCTGGATCAGGTCCAGCACCAGGCCCTTCTGGTCGAGCCGCCCGTGCTGGTGCTGGCCGAGGCCGTACAGCTTCTCGTCGTCGTAGGCGGCGAAGCGCTGCTCCAGGCGGTGGTGGCCGTTGCCGACGGCCGTGTAGAGGCGGGAGCCGGGCCACCAGAAGTGGGCGCGGTCCTCGGCGAGGATCTCGGTGGAGTCCTCCGTGCGCAGGAAGCGGATCAGGCCCTCGGCGCTCACCTCGACGGTGAGCGCGCCGACGGCCAGCAGTCCCCGGCCGTCCTCGATCTTCACGGTGGCCGGCGTCGCGGGAGCCTCGTCGAGCAGGGCGCCCGGCAGCCCTTCGAGGACGGGGCCGCCGAGCCGGGCACGCACCCGGACCGCGTCCGGCCCCCACGGCTCGATCCGGACGGTCTCCTGGCGGCCGCTCCATTCCAGCGCACCGTCCCGCTCGCGGAACGTGCCGACGGTCGGGGAGGACTGCGCCAGGCTCACCTGGGGCTGGGTTTCAGCAGGCTGATTCACGAGGCGGGCTCCTGTGCTCCTGGAGGAGTGCAGACAGAGGTGTGCAGACAGGGGTGTGCTGAAAGCGGTGTGCGGACACGGGGGTGCCCTGAGAGGAGGGCGGTGTTCAAGACGGGCGGGGAGAGCGGTGTGGTTACGACCGGCTGGGCGCCGGCCCCGTGCTGCCCCGTACCGTCAGCTCGGGGGCGATCAGCACGACCTCGTCGCTGCCACGCCCCTCCAGCTTGGCGACCAGGTGGTCCACGGCATGCCGGCCCATCTCCTGCGCGGGGATGGCCACCGACGTGAGCCGCACCGAGGCCTGCATCGCGACCTGGTCGGGGCAGATCGCGACCACCGACACGTCCTCCGGCACGGCCCGGCCCTGCTGGCGCAGCAGCGCGAGCAGGGGCTCGACCGCCGACTCGTTCTGCACGATGAGCCCCGAGGTGTCCGGGCGCTCGTCGAGGATCCGGGCGAGCGTCACGGCCATCGCGTCGTACCCGCCCTCGCACGGCCGGTGCAGCAGCCGCACGCCCAGCTCCCGCGAACGGGTCCTGAGCCCGTCGAGGGTGCGTTCGGCGAAGCCGGTGTGCCGCTCGTAGACGGCCGGGGCCTCCCCGATGACGGCGATGTCCTGGTGCCCCTGCTTGGCCAGGTGCTCCACGCACAGCGCGCCCGTCGCCCGGAAGTCCAGATCGACGCAGGTCAGCCCCGAGGTGTCGGCGGGCAGCCCGATCAGCACGGACGGCTGGTCCGTCGCGCGCAGCAGCGGCAGCCGCTCGTCGTCGAGTTCGACGTCCATAAGGATCATCCCGTCGGCGAGCCCGCTGCCCGCCACGCGGCGCACCGCGTCGGGCCCCTCCTCACCGGTGAGCAGCAGCACGTCGTACCCGTGGGCGCGGGCGGAGGTCGCCACGGCGATGGCGATCTCCATCATCACGGGCACATACATGTCCGTGCGCAGCGGGATCATCAGCGCGATGATGTTCGACTTGCTGCTGGCCAGAGCGCGGGCCCCGGCGTTCGGGTGGTACCCGAGCTCACGGATGCTCTGCTCCACCCTGTGCCGGGTGTTCGCGGAGATGGACCGCTTGCCGCTGAGGACATAGCTCACCGTGCTCGCCGAGACTCCGGCGTGCTGGGCGACCTCGGCGAGGGTGACCATCCAGCTCTCCAAGCTCTTGTGAAGCGCTTCGACAGTGCGCGTTGCTGATACGGGTGGATGAGGGTGGTTCGACAGTAGCTCCAGCAGGAGTGGGTGTCCATAGGTTGTCGAAGCGCTTCGATACCGATTTCCCGGAGCCCTCTCAGGGCGGGACTCGTCACCCGGCACGCCGCCTCGATGCAACACCGTCGTCAGCGGTGCGACAAGTACCGGGCGTGCTGCGCCCCCATCGGCTGAACGGACGCGCGAGGACTGGTGGGAGCGTCCGGATTCGGGTACCAACGATCCAGTAGCACTGGTCGGTAACGAAACAGTCCTCCATCTTCTAGTTGCGGCGAGGTGCCCCTCATGTCCGCTTCCACCACCCCCTCTTCCCGTCCCGCCGTCACCGAGCGGGAGGCCCGTGAGGTGGCGGAGGCCGCCCGGGAACAGCACTGGCGCAAGCCCAGCTTCGCCAAGGAGCTGTTCCTCGGCCGCTTCCGGCTCGACCTCATCCACCCCCACCCCCTCCCGGACGACGAGCGGGCCCAGCGCGGCGAGGAGTTTCTCGCCAAGCTCCGCGACTTCGTCGAGACGAAGGTCGACGGGGGCCTCATCGAGCGCGAGGCCCGGATCCCCGACGAGGTGATCGACGGGCTGAAGGAGCTCGGCGCCTTCGGCATGAAGATCGACACCAAGTACGGCGGGCTCGGCCTCGGGCAGGTGTACTACAACAAGGCCCTCTCCCTGGCCGGCTCCGCCAGCCCCGCGATCGGCGTGCTGCTCTCCGCGCACCAGTCGATCGGCGTGCCCCAGCCCCTCAAACTGTTCGGCACCCAGGAGCAGCGCGAGCGCTTCCTGCCCCGCTGCGCCCGCACGGACATCAGTGCCTTCCTGCTCACCGAGCCCGACGTCGGCTCCGACCCGGCCCGCCTCGCCACCACCGCGATCCCGGACGATGGGGGCACCTCCCGCTCGAGCGGAGCCGAGAGTGGGGGAGACTACGTCCTCGACGGCGTGAAGCTGTGGACCACCAACGGCGTCGTCGCCGACCTGCTGGTCGTCATGGCCCGGGTCCCGAAGAGCGAGGGCCACCGCGGCGGCATCACGGCCTTCGTCGTGGAAACCAACTCGCCCGGCGTCACCGTGGAGAACCGCAACGCCTTCATGGGCCTGCGCGGCATCGAGAACGGCGTCACGCGCTTCCATCAGGTCCGCGTCCCCGCCGCCAACCGCGTCGGCGAGGAGGGCCAGGGCCTGAAGATCGCCCTGACCACCCTCAACACCGGGCGGCTCTCGCTGCCGGCTTCCTGTGTCGCGGCCGGCAAGTGGTGCCTGAAGATCGCCCGGGAGTGGTCGGCGGCCCGCGAGCAGTGGGGCAAGCCCGTCGCACACCACGAGGCGGTCGGCTCCAAGATCTCCTTCATCGCGGCCACCACCTTCGCCCTGGAGGCCGTGACGGACCTGGCCTCGCAGATGGCCGACGAGGACCGCAACGACATCCGCATCGAGGGCGCCCTCGCCAAGCTGTACGCCTCCGAGATGGCCTGGACGATGGCCGACGAACTCGTCCAGATCCGCGGCGGCCGCGGTTTCGAGACCGCCGACTCCCTCCGGGCCCGCGGCGAGCGCGGCGTCCCCGCCGAGCAGCTCCTGCGCGACCTGCGCATCAACCGCATCTTCGAGGGCTCGACGGAGATCATGCACCTCCTCATCGCCCGCGAGGCCGTCGACGCCCACCTCTCGGTCGCCGGCGACCTCATCGACCCCGAGAAGTCCCTCGGCGACAAGGCCAGGGCGGGCGCGAACGCGGGCGTCTTCTACGCCAAATGGCTGCCCAAACTGGTCGCCGGACCCGGCCAGCTCCCCGCCTCCTACGGCGAGTTCAAACACGGCGTGGACCTCTCCGGGCACCTGCGCTACGTCGAGCGCACCGCCCGCAAGCTCGCCCGTTCGACCTTCTACGCCATGTCCCGCTGGCAGGGCCGGATGGAGTCCAAGCAGGGCTTCCTCGGCCGGATCGTCGACATCGGCGCCGAGCTGTTCGCCATGAGCGCGTCCTGCGTCCGGGCCGAACTCCTGCGCAGCCAGGGCGACCACGGCCGCGAGGCCTACCAGCTCGCCGACGTCTTCTGCCGCCAGGCCAGGATCCGCGTCGAGGAGCTCTTCACCCGACTGTGGACCAACACCGACGACCTCGACCGCAAGGTCGTCAAGGGCGTCCTGTCCGGCACCTACGAGTGGCTGGAGCAGGGCATCGTCGACCCGTCGGGCGAGGGCCCCTGGATCGCGGACGCGACACCGGGACCGTCGCAGAAGGAGAACGTCCACCGGCCGATCAGGTAGACCCGGCCCTCATGGGGGCGTGCACCGCTATGGCACGCGCCCCCATGAGGGGGATGCGCTGTCCTCACACACCGGCCTTACGGCAACAATGGAGGGATGAGCGACAGTCCAGCCCCCCTCGCCGATCCCCACCTCGTCTACGACCCGGTAGCGGGAGACGGACCGAAGCACGTGGTGATCCTCGGCTCCACCGGCTCCATCGGCACCCAGGCCATCGACCTCGTGCTGCGCAACCCCGACCGGTTCCGGGTCACCGGCCTCTCGGCCAACGGCGGCCGGGTCGCCCTCCTCGCCGAGCAGGCGTACCGGCTGCGGGTGCGGACGGTCGCGGTGGCCCGCGAGGACGTCGTACCGGCGCTGCGCGAGGCGCTCACCGCGCAGTACGGCACGAGCGAGCCGCTCCCCGAGCTCCTCACCGGACCGGACGCGGCCACCCTGCTGGCGGCCTCCGACTGCCACACCGTCCTGAACGGCATCACCGGCTCCATCGGACTCGCCCCGACCCTGGCCGCCCTGGAGGCGGGCCGCACCCTGGCGCTCGCCAACAAGGAGTCGCTCATCGTCGGCGGCCCGCTGGTCAAGGCCCTCGCCAAACCCGGGCAGATCATCCCGGTCGACTCCGAGCACGCCGCCCTCTTCCAGGCCCTGGCCGCCGGCACCCGCGCCGATGTCCGCAAGCTGGTCGTCACCGCCTCCGGCGGCCCCTTCCGCGGCCGTACGAAGGCCGAGCTCGCCGGCGTCACCGTCGAGGACGCCCTCGCGCACCCGACCTGGGCCATGGGCCCGGTCATCACGATCAACTCCGCGACCCTCGTCAACAAGGGCCTGGAGGTCATCGAGGCACACCTCCTCTACGACATTCCCTTCGACCGCATTGAGGTCGTCGTGCATCCCCAGTCGTATGTCCACTCGATGGTTGAGTTCACGGATGGATCGACACTGGCCCAGGCGACCCCGCCCGACATGGGCGGGCCCATCGCCATCGGTCTCGGCTGGCCCGAGCGCGTCCCCGACGCGGCCCCCACCTTCGACTGGAGCAAGGCCTCGACCTGGGAGTTCTTCCCGCTCGACAACGAGGCCTTCCCCTCGGTGAACCTCGCCCGGCATGTGGGCGAGCTCGCGGGCACCGCCCCGGCGGTGTTCAATGCGGCCAACGAGGAGTGCGTGGAGGCGTTCCGCCAGGGCGTACTGCCCTTCAACGGGATCATGGACACCGTCACCCGGGTCGTCGAGGAGCACGGCACCCCGCGTACGGGAACCTCGCTCACGGTGTCGGACGTCCTCGAAGCGGAGACCTGGGCGCGGACCCGGGCCCGGCAATTGGCGGCACAGACGGCGGAGGCCCGTGCATGACGACCCTGATGTTCATCCTCGGCATAGTCCTCTTCGCGGTCGGCCTGCTCGCCTCGATCGCGTGGCACGAGCTGGGGCACCTGTCCACCGCCAAGCTCTTCGGCATCCGCGTGCCGCAGTACATGGTCGGCTTCGGGCCCACGATCTTCTCGCGCAACAAGGGCGAGACGGAGTACGGCATCAAGGCCATCCCGTTCGGCGGCTACATCCGCATGATCGGCATGTTCCCGCCCGGCCCCGACGGCCGGATGGAGGCCCGCTCCACCTCCCCGTGGCGCGGCATGATCGAGGACGCCCGCACCGCCGCCTACGAGGAGCTCAAGCCGGGCGACGAGAACCGCATGTTCTACACGCGCGCCCCGTGGAAGCGCGTGATCGTGATGTTCGCGGGCCCCTTCATGAACCTGGTCCTCGCGGTGGCACTGTTCCTCACCGTCCTGATGGGCTTCGGGATCACCCAGCAGACCACCACGGTCAGCTCGGTCTCCCAGTGCGTCATCGCGCAGAACGAGAACCGCGACAAGTGCCAGAAGGGCGATCCGGCCGCACCCGCCGCCGCGGCGGGCCTCAAGGCGGGCGACAAGATCGTCTCCTTCAACGGGGTGAAGACCGACGACTGGAACAAGCTGTCGGACCTGATCCGCGCCACCCCCGGCAAGGACGTGCCGATCGTCGTCGAGCGGGACGGCCAGGCCGTCACCCTGCACGCGAAGATCGCCACCAACCAGGTCGCCAAGAAGGACTCCGGCGGCCGGATCGTCGAGGGCCAGTACGTCCAGGCCGGTTTCCTCGGCTTCAGCGCCGCCACCGGCGTGGTCAAGCAGGACTTCGGCGACTCCGTGACCTGGATGGGCGACCGGATCGGCGAGGCCGTCGACTCCCTGGCCGACCTCCCCGGCAAGGTCCCGGCGCTGTGGAACGCGGCCTTCGACGGCGCCGAGCGCCAGGCCGACTCCCCGATGGGCGTGGTCGGCGCGGCCCGCGTCGGCGGCGAGATCTTCACGCTGGACATCCCGCCCACCCAGCAGCTGGCCATGGCCGTCATGCTGGTCGCCGGCTTCAACCTCTCCCTGTTCCTGTTCAACATGCTCCCGCTGCTGCCGCTCGACGGCGGCCACATCGCGGGAGCCGTGTGGGAGTCGCTGCGCCGCAACACGGCCAAGGTGCTGCGCCGACCCGACCCGGGCCCCTTCGACGTGGCGAAGCTCATGCCGGTCGCCTACGTCGTCGCCGGGATCTTCATCTGCTTCACGATCCTGGTCCTGATCGCGGACGTGGTTAACCCGGTGAGAATCTCCTAGTCATACGGCGTTCGCGGCGGCCCGGCATGCTCTTCGCCGGGCCGCCTCCCCTTGGGTGGCGCGGTGGGTGGGATGTGCCCGCGCCGAGGCATGTGCCGTAATCTCGAAGCTCGGAGCCCGCTGCTCACGGGACCGGACCTTGATCCACGACTTGGGGTTGCACAGCAGATGACTGCGATTTCTCTCGGCATGCCGTCCGTTCCGACCAAGCTCGCCGAGCGCCGGAAGAGCCGCCAGATCCAGGTCGGATCCGTGGCCGTCGGCGGAGACGCCCCTGTCTCGGTGCAGTCGATGACCACGACGCGCACCTCCGACATCGGCGCGACGCTCCAGCAGATCGCCGAACTCACCGCCTCCGGCTGCCAGATCGTCCGCGTCGCCTGCCCGACGCAGGACGACGCCGACGCCCTCGCGACCATCGCCCGCAAGTCGCAGATCCCGGTCATCGCCGACATCCACTTCCAGCCGAAGTACGTGTTCGCGGCGATCGAGGCCGGCTGCGCGGCGGTCCGCGTCAACCCGGGCAACATCAAGCAGTTCGACGACAAGGTCAAGGAGATCGCCAAGGCGGCCCGGGACCACGGCACCCCGATCCGCATCGGCGTCAACGCCGGCTCCCTCGACCGGCGCCTCCTCCAGAAGTACGGCAAAGCGACCCCCGAGGCCCTCGTGGAGTCGGCCCTGTGGGAGGCGTCCCTCTTCGAGGAGCACGACTTCCGGGACATCAAGATCTCCGTCAAGCACAACGACCCGGTCGTCATGATCGAGTCCTACAAGCAGCTCGCCGCCCAGTGCGACTACCCGCTGCACCTCGGCGTCACCGAGGCGGGCCCCGCCTTCCAGGGCACGATCAAGTCGGCGGTCGCCTTCGGCGCGCTCCTCTCCCAGGGCATCGGCGACACGATCCGCGTCTCGCTCTCGGCGCCCCCCGCCGAGGAGGTCAAGGTCGGCATCCAGATCCTGGAGTCCCTGAACCTCAAGGAGCGCGGCCTCGAGATCGTCTCCTGCCCCTCCTGCGGCCGCGCCCAGGTCGACGTCTACAAGCTGGCCGAAGAGGTCACGGCCGGCCTCACCGGCATGGACGTCCCGCTCCGCGTCGCCGTCATGGGCTGCGTGGTGAACGGCCCCGGCGAGGCCCGCGAGGCCGACCTCGGCGTCGCCTCCGGCAACGGCAAGGGCCAGATCTTCGTCAAGGGCGAGGTCATCAAGACCGTCCCCGAGTCCAAGATCGTCGAGACCCTCATCGAAGAGGCCATGAAGCTGGCCGAGCAGATGGAGAAGGACGGCGTGACCTCCGGCGAGCCCTCGGTGGCGGTCGCGGGCTGAAGGCCGGCCTTTCCGCGCCCCGTAAGGGGCGCCGGGGAACTGCGCGCCCAGCCACACAAGCCCCGCAGCCGCCCACAGAGCAGCCCTCCCGAGCTCCAAGGCGCCCCGCCCAGGCAGCGCAGCTATAGTGCGGGGACCAAGCCCCCCCCAGTGTGTGAGGCCCCCGCACGTGTTGACCCAGACGACCTCACGGGTCCTCGAACCGAGCGACCTGGACGCCGCGCTCGCCGTCCTCGACCGCGAGCCGGTCGCGAACGCCTTCGTGACGTCGCGCGTGCAGATCGCCGGACTCGACCCGTTGCGGCTGGGCGGTGAGATGTGGGGCTGGTACGAGGACGGCATACTCACGTCCCTCTGCTACGCCGGAGCCAACCTGGTCCCGATCTGCGCCGGCCCGCGCGCCGTCCGCGCCTTCGCCGACCGTGCCCGCCGGGCCGGCCGTCGCTGCTCCTCGATCGTCGGCCCCTCCGGCGCCATCTCCGACCTGTGGCGGCTGCTGGAACCCCACTGGGGCCCGGCCCGCGAGGTCCGCCGCCACCAGCCGCTCATGGTCGCCGACCGCCTCCCGGCCGACGTCACCCCGGACCCCTACGTCCGCCGCGTCCGCAAGGACGAAATGGAAACGATCATGCCGGCGTGCGTGGCGATGTTCACCGAGGAGGTCGGCGTCTCCCCGCTGGCCGGCGACGGCGGCCTGCTCTACCAGGCCCGCGTCGCCGAACTCGTCGGCTCCGGTCGCTCCTTCGCCCGTTTCGACGCGGACGGCAAGGTCGCCTTCAAAGCCGAGATCGGCGCCGCGACGGACCGCGCCTGCCAGATACAGGGGGTGTGGGTGGCCCCCGAGTACCGCGGCACCGGCCTGGCGGCCCCCGGCATGGCGGCCGTGCTGCGCTACGCCCTCGCCGACGTGGCCCCGGTCGTGAGCCTGTACGTCAACGACTTCAACACCGCGGCCAGGAGGACCTATCAGCGCGTGGGCTTCCAGGAGGTCGGCGCCTTCATGAGCGTGCTGTTCTGAAGCGCCCCCCAGGGGCGCGGGGCTGTAGGCGATGTGCGGCTCCGCCGCGTGGGCGCGCTCAGCCGAAGGCAACCGGCACCCGGCTGACAACCGAACCCCCCCCTGTAGGCTCCCCGCATGGACCTGGCGATCGGCCCACTCGACCTCTCCGCCCACGTAGACGAGGCGCTGGCCATCCAAGCCGTGGCCTTCGGACTAGGCCCGGACGAGGTAGCCGTCCGCCGCCAGATCGTCCTGCGCCACATGACCTACCCGGGGGCGAGGGCTCTCGGCGCCACAGCCGACGGCACCCTCGTCGGGTTCGTCTACGGCATGCCCAACGACCGCACCCACTGGTGGTCCACCGTCGTCGAGCCCTACCTCCGCGCCCTGCGCAACGACCACTGGCTCGACGACTCCTTCGTGATCACCGAGCTGCACGTCCACCCCGCGTACCAGAACCGCGGCCTCGGACGCTCCCTGATCACCACGATCACCGACGACGCCGCCGAACCCCGCTCGATCCTCTCCGCGATCGACGCCGACAGCCCCGCCCGCGCCCTCTACCGCTCCCTCGGCTACCAGGACCTGGCCCGCCAGGTCCTCTTCCCCAGCGCGCCGAAGCCCTACGCCGTCATGGGCGCCCCTCTGCCGCTGCGCCGCGGATAACCGATTTCCACCGCCGCGCACCCCCCGGATAACCTCCTGCCATCACCTACACGCAGCAGGAGCAGAGGAACCATGGCGAACGCATCGGTCCAGCGCATGTCCCAGTTGTTGGCGAAGACGTTGCGCGACGACCCGGCCGACGCCGAGGTCCTCAGCCACAAGCTCCTCGTCCGCGCCGGCTACGTACGGCGTACCGCCGCCGGCATCTGGAGCTGGCTGCCCCTCGGCAAGAAGGTACTGGCCAACGTCGAGCGGATCGTCCGTGAGGAGATGGACGCCGTCGGCGCCCAGGAGGTCCTGCTCCCCGCCATCCTGCCGCGCGAGCCCTACGAGGCCACCGGCCGCTGGGAGGAGTACGGCCCCGAGCTGTTCCGCCTGCAGGACCGCCGGGGCGGCGACTACCTCCTCGGCCCCACCCACGAGGAGATCTTCACCCTGCTGGTGAAGGACCAGGCGTCCTCCTACAAGGACCTGCCGGTCATCCTCTACCAGATCCAGAACAAGTACCGCGACGAGGCCCGCCCCCGCGCCGGCATCCTGCGCGGCCGTGAGTTCCTGATGAAGGACTCCTACTCCTTCGACACCGAGGACGAGGGCCTCGCCCGGTCCTACGCCCTGCACCGCGAGGCCTACCAGAAGATCTTCGCGCGCCTCGGCCTCGACTACCGCATCTGCGCCGCGACGGCCGGCGCCATGGGCGGCTCCAAGTCCGAGGAGTTCCTCGCCCCGGCCGAGGCCGGCGAGGACACCTTCGCCGACTGCCCGAACTGCGACTTCGCAGCCAACACCGAGGCGATCACGTACGAGTTGGCGTCCGTCGACGCCTCGGACGTGCCGGCCGCCGAGGACATCCCGACCCCCGACACCCCCACCATCGAGACCCTCGCCGCCTCCCTCGGCGTCCCGGCCTCGGCCACGCTGAAGAACCTCCTCGTGAAGCTCGACGGCGAGAACGTCGCCGTCGGCGTCCCCCGGGACCGCGA
>NZ_JBEXSH010000062.1:0-19019 GCF_040613555.1 Streptomyces sp. NPDC006265 | reverse complement strand
GACGGCACGAGGCCATGCCCGGCATGCGAAGCTGACCGCCATGTCCGTGCTCCGCTCCGCCGCCCTCTTCGTCCTCGCCGCGCTCCTCGAGATCGGCGGCGCCTGGCTCGTCTGGCAGGGCGTGCGAGAGAACAAGGGCTGGCTCTGGGCGGCCGGCGGCGTCCTCGCGCTCGGCGCCTACGGCTTCGTCGCCACGTTCCAGCCCGACGCCCACTTCGGCCGCGTCCTCGCCGCGTACGGCGGGATCTTCGTCGCCGGCTCGATCCTGTGGGGCGTGGTCGCGGACGGCTACCGTCCGGACCGCTGGGACATCACGGGGGCGCTGGTCTGCCTCACGGGCATGGCCGTCATCATGTACGCCCCGCGGGGAAACTGACCGGGCCCTCGGGCCTCAGAACGGCTCATCGGGCAGCAGGCAGCTGCCCGAGGAAGTCCATCTCGTCGAAGTACAGCCGGTAGTCGACGATCCGCCCGTCCCGCACGGTGGCGATGTCCACCCCGCGGATCCGGACCTCCTTCTGCGTCGGCGGCAGCGTCTCGCCGTTGGGCAGCTCCAGCGGCCCGGTGTTCCGCCCGCGGTAGATCCCCTCGTCGATGGCCGTATCCCCGGCCTCGTAGGAGTGCAGCACCTCGAACGTCGCCCCGGGGACCGCCTCGGTCATCGTCCGCCAGTACGCGACGATCGAGTCGCGCCCGCGCAGTTCACCCTCGTCGGGGGTGAAGGCGACCGCGTCCTCGGCGTAGAGCGCGCCGACGGCCTCCAGATCGGGGTGTGCGGTGACCGCGTCCGTGAGCCGGTCCATGACCTCACGCGCCTCGCCCATGATCCACCTCCGGGAGAAACAGGGGATCGCCCGTCCTCTTCTCCCACCGAAGGGCCCGCCTATCCTGGCCACGGGCCCGACGCGGACGCCGGGCCCGCCCACGCCCGAGGACCCGAGGAGCACCCCATGGCCACCGCCGCCCCGCCCGCAGCCTCCCGCATAGCCGTCGTAACGGGTGCGAGCAGCGGGATCGGCGCCGCCACGGCCCGGCAACTCGCCGCGGCGGGCTACCGCGTCGTCCTCACCGCGCGCCGCAAAGACCGCATCGAGGCCCTCGCCGAGGAGATCACCACGGCGGGCCACCAGGCCACGGCGTACCCCCTCGACGTCACCGACCGCGCCGCGGTCGACGAGTTCGCCACGGCGTTCAAGACGATCGGCGTGCTGGTCAACAACGCGGGCGGCGCGCTCGGCGCCGACCCGGTCGCCACCGGCGACCCGGCCGACTGGCGGCAGATGTACGAGACGAACGTCATCGGCACCCTCAACCTGACCCAGGCCCTGCTGCCCAAGCTGATCGCGAGCGGCGACGGCACGGTCGTGGTCGTCTCCTCCACCGCCGGCCACGGCACCTACGAGGGCGGCGGTGGCTACGTCGCCGCCAAGCACGGCTCCCACGTGCTCGCCGAGACCCTGCGTCTGGAGATCGTCGGACAGCCGGTCCGGGTCGTCGAGGTCGCCCCCGGCATGGTCAGGACGGACGAGTTCGCCCTGACCCGCTTCGGCGGCGACGAGGAGAAGGCGGCCAAGGTCTACCAGGGCGTCGCCGAACCCCTCACGGCCGACGACGTCGCCGACACGATCACATGGGCGGTCACCCGCCCCGCCCACGTCAACATCGACCTCCTGGTCCTGCGCCCCCGCGCCCAGGCGTCCAACACGAAGGTGCACCGGGACGCGTAACGGGCTCGCCCTCACCCACAAAGGTGAACTCTCTCGATCACACGAACAGCGACTGAACTGGCGATCTAGGCTCACGCCACACCATCAGAGCGACGGCCCTCGACCGGGACTGGCATCCCGCCCGAGGGCCTGACCGACAAGGAAGTAGAGGCTTCCCTGTGGCTGACTGCGAGCCTAACGCCCACGAGTTCATGGACCTCACGGTTCCCGAGTACGCGTACATGTTCGGGTTTTGCAGGCGGACGGGCACTTGGCCAGAGGAACCGGCCAGAAGGGGCGTCTGACGTCGAGATCAACGCTCGAGACGTCGGACTGCTCAGCAGATTTCAGAGGCCGACGCCGTACGAACTCGGCCTGCCCTAAGGCCGCAAGTCGGCGGGCATCACCCCACCCCGTGTCGACTTCTCAGAGCGGGATTACCTGCGCGGCATCATCGACGCCGATGGCTCAGTGAGCTACACGAGCCTCGGCTTCCCATTCGTCTCTCTGACCACGACGAGCACAGCCATCGCGACCTACCTGTGCTTCCACGCGGAGAAGCTCACAGGAGCGAAGCGCACCATCAAGCGCAATACCCAAGACGGCATCTACAACATCGTCTACATGAAGGAGCATGCGCAGGAGCTGGCCGCTCACCTCTACTACCCCGACTGCCTCTCGCTGGAGCGGAAGCAGGTCGCGGCCGATTCGTTCGGGTGCTGGGCACGTCCAGCGAGTATGGGCCGTCGGCCGCCGCGCATCCACTGGACCTCCGAAATGGACCGGATTCTCCTCGCGGCGCCAACCATTGCCCACGCAGCAGCAGAGCTCGGCTACTCCCGGAGCCCTGTCAAAACCGGCGGTGGAAACTGCTTCACGGCATCGCGCCACAACCGGAATGAGCATCTCATAACGGGCGCGGCGCTCGTCGCCGCGCCCGCAGCTGCTCCTAGCCCTTCACACAGACGAACTGCTTCAGCTTCGCCACGACCTCGACCAGATCACGCTGTTGCTCCATCACCTGATCGATGTTCTTGTATGCACCCGGAATCTCGTCGAGCACACCCGAGTCCTTGCGGCATTCCACGCCGCGCGTCTGCTCCTCCAGGTCACGCACCGTGAAACGCCGCTTCGCCGCGTTCCGGCTCATGCGCCGACCGGCTCCGTGCGAAGCCGAATTGAAGGCCCTATCGTTGCCCAGACCTTTCACGATGTATGAACTGGCGCCCATCGAGCCGGGGATGATCCCATACTCGCCGGCGCCGGCGCGGATCGCACCCTTGCGGGTCACGAGGAGGTCCACGCCCTCATACCGCTCCTCCGCCACGTAGTTGTGGTGACAGGAGATCTCCGGCTCGAAGGTCGGTTTCGCATTCTTGAACTCCTTGCGGATCACGCCCTTCAGGAGCGCCATCATGATCGAGCGGTTGTACTTCGCGTACTCCTGCGCCCAGAACAGGTCGTTGCGGTAAGCCGCCATCTGCGGGGTGTCCGCGACGAACACCGCGAGGTCGCGGTCGACCAGACCATGGTTGTGCGGGAGCTTCTGGGCCACGCCGATGTGATGCTCGGCCAGCTCCTTGCCGATGTTCCGGGAACCGGAGTGCAGCGTGAGCCACACCGAACACTGAATCGAACAACAGCTCGATATAGTGATTTCCCCCGCCGAGCGTTCCCATCTGCTTGGTGGCGCGCTCCTGGCGGAACTTGACCGCCTCCGCGACCCCGTCGAACCGCGACCAGAAGTCGTCCCACCCGGCCGTGGCCATGCCGTGGAACCGCCCCGGGTCGACCGATTCGCCGTGCATCCCCCGCCCCACCGGAATCACCTGCTCGATCCGCGACCGCAGCCGGGACAGGTCGCCGGGCAGGTCGTTCGCCGTCAGGGACGTCTTCACCGCCGACATTCCGCAGCCGATGTCGACCCCCACCGCCGCCGGGCACACCGCACCCCGCATCGCGATGACCGAGCCGACCGTCGCGCCCTTGCCGTAGTGCACGTCGGGCATGACCGCGAGGCCCTTGATCCAGGGCAGGGTCGCCACGTTCCGCAGCTGCTGGAGCGCGCCCTCCTCGACCGAGGCCGGGTCGGTCCACATCCGGATCGGTACCTTCGCGCCCGGTATCTCTACATACGACATAACGCCCTCAAGCCCCCGTAAACGAACAGAAGTCTTCAACAGCAAATACCGGAGCCAAGGTCGACGAAAGGGAAATCGGACCGGCGTTCACGGCGGTGCGTGCGATACACATTGTGTTCATCGCCCGCCCTGGGGCGGCAAGCCATTTTCCGTGTCGAGAGGGGCCACCACGTGCAACGGAAGGCGTACGCACCCGGTATCGCCGTGCTCCTCGCGGCGGTCCTGGCCGGCTGCACCGGCGGCTCGGGCGACGAGGGGACGACGGACGGCTCCAACTCGGGCGACACCGGCACGGCATCACCCGCCGCCGAGCCCGGCCGCTACCGCACCCTGCCCGAGCCCTGCGCCGAGGTCGGCGAGAGCACGCTCGACGAACTCCTCCCGGGCATCCGGAAGATCGGTGACGAGGAGCAGCGCGAGAAGGCCTATGAGGGCGAGCCCACGACCACGTTCGACACCGACCGCAAGGTCGGCTGCCGCTGGAAGGTGGACTCCCCGGACGCCACCGACCACCTGCTGATCGACTTCGAGCGGGTCGTCTCCTACGACAACGCCGTCAGCGACGACAACCAGGCCGAGCAGCTCTTCGCGGAGCAGGAGGCCTCGGCCCACCTGCCCGTGCCGACCGCGACCGGGACGGCGGCCGCCGGCAGCACCCCGCCGGGCGGTGCGAGCGCGTCCCCGAGCGGCTCCCCCTCCGGCTCCTCCTCGCCCTCGGCGTCGGTGTCCGCCGCCCCGACCGAACTGCAGCCCCGGGTGCTGGAGGACCTCGGCGACGAGGCCTTCCTCGACGACGGGCTCAGCAGTTCCGGTTCGACGGCCAAGCAGCGGACGGTGACTGTGGCGTTCCGCACGTCCAACGTCATCGTGACCATCGAGTACGCGGAGCAGCCGACGACCGTCGGCGTCGTCCCGGACAGCAAGGAAATGCAGGACAGGGCGCAGAAACTGGCCTCCCAGCTGGCGGATTCGCTGAGCGACTGAGGTCCTTTCACGGCCCCTTCACGCGTACCCGCAGAGCACCCGAAGGAAGAACACACCGCTGCCTCACCGCGTACGGTGACCACTCGGACCCGTTCCGACCGCAGGGAACCACGAGCGTCATGAGTGAAGGAACCATGCAGCGACGAGCACAGCGAGAAGAGCGAGAAGAGCGAGCGAAGCGCCGCAACCGCGTCCTTGTCTGCGCGGCCGCCGTACCCGTGATGCTGGTCGCCGCCGGCTGCTCCTCGGACTCCGGCTCCGGCGAGAGCACGGACAAGGCGGCGAAGGCCGCCGCGTCGGCGTCCGCGAGCCCGTCGCCGACCGTGCAGGCGGCGGCGTACGGCAAGCTTCCGGAGCCGTGCAAGGCGTTCTCGAAGAAGACGCTGGAGGACCTCGTCCCGAAGGGCAAGTCCGGCAAGGAGGGCAAGTCGGACGACATCTCGACCCGGGGCAGCTGCTCCTGGAACAGCCTCGACAACAACGGCGTGAAGGGCTCGCAGTTCCGCTGGCTGAACGTGTCGATGCTGCGCTTCGAGTCGGATGTCACCCGTGGCCCGGCCGACAAGCTGGCCGAGGAGTACTTCGAGAAGCAGGTCCAGGAGGCCCAGGCCGTCGAGGGCGCGAAGGGCGTCAAGACGGAGCCGGTGGCCGGTACGGGCGACCAGGCGACGGCCGTGCACTACGACCTGAAGAAGAAGGAAGGCACCTTCAAGCAGCAGACGGTCGTGGCGCGCGTGGAGAACGTCGTGGTCACGCTCGACTACAACGGCGCGGGTCTGGCCGGCGACAAGACGCCGAGCGGCTCCGACATGCTGAAGGACGCGAAGAAGGCCGCCAAGGAGGCGGTGGACGCGGTGTCCGAGGCGAACGGCGAGGGCGGCGGCAAGGCGGGCGGCGCTTCGAAGTCGCCGTCGAAGTCCCCCTCGAAGTCGCCGTCCAAGTCGGCGTCCAAGGAGGCTTCGGACGAGCCCTCGAAGAGCGCCTCCTCGCCGTCGAAGAAGCCCGCGTCGAAGAGCTGAGCATCTCCGACGGGAACCGGCCACCCGTCCTCCGCACACATGTGCCACCCTGTTGCGCGCAACAACATGCAAGGGGAGGGGAGTACGGGTGGCCGCGCCACTGCAACTGACTCGGATGCACCGCGTTCTCATCGGCGTGGTCGTGGCCGGTGCCGTGATCATCGCCGGCATCGGCTTCGCCGGTTCGTACGCGGCGGTCCGCGAGTTGGCCCTCAAGAAGGGCTTCGGGAACTTCTCCTACGTCTTCCCGATCGGCATCGACGCGGGCATCTGCGTCCTGCTGGCCCTGGATCTGCTCCTCACCTGGATCAGGATCCCGTTCCCCCTGCTGCGTCAGACGGCGTGGCTGCTGACGGCGGCGACGATCGCCTTCAACGGCGCGGCCGCGTGGCCGGATCCGCTCGGCGTGGGCATGCACGCGGTGATCCCGATCCTGTTCGTGGTCTCGGTCGAGGCGGCCCGGCACGCGATCGGCCGTATCGCCGACATCACGGCCGACAAGCACATGGAGGGCGTCCGCCTCACCCGCTGGCTCCTCTCCCCCCTCCCCACGTTCCTCCTCTGGCGCCGCATGAAGCTCTGGGAGCTCCGCTCCTACGAGCAGGTCATCAAGCTGGAGCAGGAGCGGCTGGTCTACCAGGCGCGGCTGCGCTCGCGGTTCGGGCGGGCGTGGCGCAGGAAGGCTCCGGTGGAGTCCCTGATGCCGCTTCGGCTGGCGCGCTACGGGGTGCCGCTGGCCGAGACGGCTCCGGCAGGTCTGGCGGCGGCGGGTATCGAGCCGGCACTGATCCCGCCGGCTCCCCAGCAGGCTCTGGACGCGGCGGCCGCGCCCGCCCGGGCCGGAGGCGGTCCTGCCACTTCCGCGCAGCCCGCCCCCCGCAGGGCGACGCCCCCCGGCGAGCAGCGCCTGGAGCTCGACGGTTCCCCCGCCGCCGGGTACGCGGAAGCAGAACCCGAATCCGAACCCGACCAGAGTCCCTGGTTCAACACCCCCCGTGAGGTCGCGTACCAGGGTGGCTACGACCCTGCCTACGACCCGGAGCGGTACGCCCAGTGGTTCGCGGAGCAGCAGCAGGCCGAGCAGTACCTGGACCAGCCGCACGAGGCCCCGTCCCCGGAGGACACGGGCAGCTTCCCCATCCCCGTGGGTCCGGGCCGCACCCGCGAACTGGGCGAAGGCGGCGGTACCCCGGGCGCGCAGGCGCCCGGCTCCGTACCCCTCCCCGAGCCGGACGAGGAGTCGTACTACCAGGTCTTCAAGCAGTCGATCAACGGCAGCTACCCCACGCCGCGTGAGCTCATCGACAACGTGGAGGCGGAGTTCGGCATCGGCCTGCCGCCGGAGGATGCCAAGCGCATGGTCAACCGCTTCACGAACCGTCACAACGCGGAACTGGAAGAGGACCACATCGCATAGCCGGGGGCAATTTCGGAATCATTTATTCCGCCACCGGGCCCCCGGTCGGCACACGGCTCTGTTCAGGCCATTTCCGAAAACGATCCCTTGCGCGCTCCCGCGACGCGTGGCTACGATCCTGCGGCGGAAGCGGGGGATCTATGCAGGCAGTTCACTGATACGCCGATAGAGATGACACGAGTTCGCCACACCCTGAGTGAGGCGACCCCTCTCGGCAATGAATTGATTCACTTTATCACCCAACTCCCGGGCGACGATGTCACGCAGCGACGTCGCATGGCGGGGGAATTCTGGAAGTTGGGGGCGCAGTCATGCAGCCAAAAGAGTACGTACTCCTGCTCGGAGCCGACCAATATCTCCGGGAAAGGGCCTTCTCGGGCGCGAAAGAGGCCATCGGCCTTCCGGTCTGGGCGGCGTCGGAGGACGCCGTCCGCGGACTGAACCGCACATTCGACACCATGCTCTCCGCCGACCCCAAGGACGCGGATTCCCTGCTGCGGGCCATCCGCATGCATGCCGCCCGGGGCCGGCACCCCCGGATCGTCGTGCCGCTCAACGACTGGACGGTGGACTCGGCGAACGTCGTCAACCGCACCCTGGGCCTGGGCGGCCTGGACGCCACCGCGGTCACCAACGCCCGCAACAAGCATGCGATGAAACAGGCCCTCCTGACCGCCGGTGTGCGCACCCCCCGGTCCCGGCTGGTGCAGTCCGAGGAGGAGCTGCTCGACGCGGTCGAGGACCTGGGTCTGCCCGTGGTCGTCAAGCCGTACGACTTCGGCGGCAGCGGCGGTGTCGTCCTGGCCACCACCCGCGAGGAGGCACTGGCCGCTCTCGCGGAGTCCAAGGGCGTCATCGCCCAGTACGGCGCGGCGTTCAACATCCTCGGTGACAAGTACCTGGTCGAGCAGTTCGTCGACTCCGACGACGAGGTGTCCGTGGAGGTGCTCTGCGGCGTGGGACGCGCACAGGTCCTCGCCGTGACGGAGAAGTACCTGTCCCCGCGCCCCTGGTTCGCCGAGCTCGCCCACCTGGTGCCGAGTCACCGCACGGGCGACGAGACGCTGACCGGCCTCGCCGTACGGGCCTGTGTCGCGCTGGGCATCGACCGGGGCCTCGCCCATGTGGAGATCAAGTTCGGCGCGGACGGGACGCCCTGGGTGATCGAGGTGGCGGCCCGCCCGGGCGGCGACGGGATCATGGACCAGGTCGAGCGGGCCTACGAGCTCAACCCCTACCGGCTGCACGTCGGTTCCTACCTGGGCATCGACCTCCTGGACACCGTCGCCGCCGCGACGCCCGTCAGGACCTCGGCGATCGGGTTCCTCAAGGCCGCGCCGGGACGGATCCTGGACGTACTCGACGGGAAGCCGCTGCCGCCCGAGGTACGCAGCATCAACATCGCCGCCAAGCCCGGCGACCTCTCCCACGCGGCCAAGAACTGGAGCACCAGGGAAGGCCTCGTCGAGCTCGAGTGGGACGAGCTGTTCGATGCGAAGACGCCGCTGCCGGTGACGGTGGCGAAGGACCTGTCCGACCAGATCTTCGTGACGGGTGAGGCGGCCGGGGCGTGACGCGGTACACGCTCTACTCCGGTCTCTACCGATTCTTCAACGGCGTGGTGCTGCTGCTCCTGAACTGGCACATCGCGTCCGCGCAGGGCGGCGGCTACGGTGCACTGGCCGTCTCCACCACACTCTCCTTCGTCCCGGCCGTCTTCGTCCCGCCGCTGATCCGCTTCACGCCGATCACCGGCGGGGCCCGGATGACCGCGGCGGGCCTCACCGGGATCTCCCTGACGCTGCTCGCGATCGCGGCCTGCTGGTCCCAGGTGCAGGCGGTCGTCGCCCTGAACTTCGTCCTGTGGATCTTCTTCTTCTACCTGGAGTCGACCTGGGAGGTCTGGTTCAACGACGAGGCGTCCGGGGTGCGCGGTGAGGCCCTGCGCAAGCACAGCTCCCTGACCATGACCGTCAACCAGGTCGCCCTGATGGTCGGTCCGCTGTTCGCCCCGCTGTTCACGCGCGTGATCCGGGCCGAGTGGGTGCTGGTCGTGTGCGCCGGGCTGTTCGCCGTCGTCGCGGGCCTGAGCCTCGGGTCCCACCGCACCGCCACGGCCGCACAGGAGGCACCCGAGACGGCCGGGCCGCGGCGCGCGGGCGGCGTCAACGGGCTCTACCTCCTGGCCTTCCTGCTGGTGTGGCCCATCCTGGGGACGTTCAACCTCATGCTGCCGCTGCAAGCCCTCGCCCACGGCAGAAGCATGCTCACCGTCGGCGTCCTGGACATGCTGCTCGGCATCGGAATGGCCGTCGCCGGAACCTTCCTGCACCGCCTGACGAAAAGCCTGGACATGCGCTGGGTCCTGACGGGAGCCGCCGCCGCGGTGGCCGCGGCGATGGTGATCTGGGCCGTCGTCCCGGTGTTCGGGGCGGCGCAGATGGTCGCCGTCTTCGCTCTCGGATGCGCCTTCGGTTCCCTGCGCGTACTCCTGCGCGCGGAAGCCGCTGAGAACTTCTCGCCACGCCAGGTCGGCGCGATCGTGGCGAACGCGAACGCCTGCTCCCTCCTCTTGCTGTCGGCGGTCCTCGCGGGCGGCAGATTCTTCTCCGCGCAGATCTGGCTGGCGCCGTTCGCGCTGACCCTGCTGCTCGTTCTCTCGTTCCACGCCATTCGCAAGGCCCAGAACAACCGACTCGTACCGGCGGAGGTGTCCGAATGACAGTGCTCATCGATTCCCGAGGCGTTCCGCAACACGTGCAAAGCCCGCCGGACATGGAAAAGGTCGAGAGCGCGATCGTCCAACTCGTCTCCATGAAACTGGACCACGACCGATGTCGGCGCTCCGGTGCGGCCCTTCGACTGATCCTGGCCGTGGATCTGCTGTGCTCCATGGAGCGCCCGGCGGTCCTGGAGGCCACCGCGATCCTCGCCGCCCTGCCGGAGACCGGCCCCGCAGACGCCCGGAGCAAGGCGATGCGCTCCGCCCTCGGCTTCTGGACCACCGGGGACCTGGTCGCCGCCCGCAACGGCTTCCAGACCCTCGTCGACACGTATCCCGGCGACGCCGTGTCCATCTACGCCGTGCACATGCTGGACTTCTTCCTCGGCGACGCCCCGCACATGCTCGCCACGACGACGGACTCCCTGGCGGTCTTCGCCCCCGACGACCCGGTCATCGGCTATCTGCACGGCCTGCACGCCTTCGCGCTGGAGGAGAACGGCCTGATCGAGGCGGCGATCGAACGCTGCCGGCTCGCCCTCGCGCTGAACGCCGACGACGTCTACGCGATGCACGCGATGGTGCACTGCCTGTACGAGACCGGCCGGCACGAGGAGGGTGCCCGCTACATCCGCGACTACATGCGCGGCCGGGACGCCTCGACCCCCATGCGGATCCACGTCTGGTGGCACTACGCCCTGTTCGAGCTCTACGCGGACAACATCCAGGAAGTACTGGCCTGCTACCGCATCGGCATCCGCAGGAAGACGTCCCTGCGCTCCGCCGAGGACCTGGACGCCGTCACCCTGCTCTGGCGCCTCGCCCTGATCAGGCCGCAGCTCGACCTCTCCGCCTACTGGCGCTCCCTCTACCAGGACTGGGAGCCCTACCTGGAGGAGAGCTGGTACCTCTTCAACGACTTCCACGCCTACCTCACCTACTGCCAGGTCGGCGAGTACGGCCGCGCCGACGCCCTCCTGGAAGCCGTCCGGGCCCGCGGCAAGGAGGTGCCCGAGGAGATGGTCGACGTCTTCCTCGGCTTCCGCTCCTTCACCACCGGCGACTACGCCGACGCCGCCGACCGGCTGGCCAGGTCCTACCACCGGGCGTTCGCGATGGGCGGCAGCAACGCCCAGCGCGACGTCGTCGAGCTCACCGGGATCGAGGCGGCCCTTCGCTCCCGGAACTACGAACTCGCCGCGCACCTGCGCGAGTCCGGCAGGATCTTCCGCCACCGCGGCCCCGTGCTCGACGAGTACGCGGCCCGGCTGGCGGCCCTGCGCACATCCGAACGCCACACACAGGGGGTACTGAAGTGAGCCTTTACCAAGCGATACTCGACGAGACCGCGCCCGGCGACCTGCCGCTGAGCACGATCAAACTCGCCGACCGGACCACCGTGTGGCAGCTCGACAGCCCGGCCGGCTTCGCCGCCAAGGTGGCCCAGGGCCGGGCGGCGGTCTTCGTCTGCGAGAAGGCGGCGGCCCTGACCCTGGACGCCCTGAAGGAGTGTTGCGCGCCCTTCGGGGTCGGCGAGGCAGTCGAGTGCTCGGAGTCGCAGTACCTGCTGGCCATCGGACTGCTCGACGACACCGCGCTCCTGGTGCTGGGCGCGGACGCCGACGTCACGGCCGCCCCGGTGGAGTTCTCCCCCACCAGCGACGACGTCCGCAGCATCGTCGGCACGCTCGACGCCTACTACTACGGCTACGAGGACCGCTACCGGACCGTGTACGAGCACGGCGCCGAGCTGTGGGAGTCGGCGGAGCCGAACGCCTCGCTGCACCTGCTCATGCAGGAGCGCCCGGACGTCTTCTCCGGCCGGATCATCGACCTGGGCTGCGGCGAGGGCCGCGACTCCCTCTACCTGCTGTCGCAGGGCCACGACGTCGTCTCGGTCGACGTGTCGCACTCCGCGCTGTCCCGCGCGCGGGAGCGGGCCGCCGCCGCGAACCTGGACGCCTCCGGGTTCATGGAGCGCGACATCATCTACCTGCGCGGCTTCGAGGAGGGCGGCTTCGACCTCGCGATGAACATGGGCTGCCTGCACATGCTGGTCGACGAGGAGCAGCGGGCCCGCCACATCTCCCGCGTCCACGACATCCTCCGCCCGGGCGGGCACTTCGTCGTGGACCACTGCGCGAGCGAGTGGGGGAAGGGCTTCTTCTCCATCCCGGACTACGACGACATCTCCGCCGACCTCGTCCCGGGGCGGGTCATCTCCCGCCGGATCCGCGTCGAGGACGGCGAGAAGAACATCGGCCTGGAGGTGCTCCCCTACTCGGAGCGGTCCGGTGACGCCCTCACCGAGGAGATCAGCGGACACGGCTTCCGGCTGGTGAGCAGCACCCACACGGACACCGAGGCGTTCGGCTCGTCGACGATGCTGCTGTTCCAGAAGCCCGAGGCCTGACACGAGAAGGGGCCCTCCGGCTGGAGGGCCCCTGTCCCGGCTACCGACCGAGCAGCGAACGCACCCGGTCCTGCCCCACCGCCAGCAGCAGCGTGGGCAGCCGCGGCCCGGTGTCCCGGCCCACCAGCAGGTGGTACAGCAGCGCGAAGAACGACCGCTGGGCGGTCTTGATCTCCGCCGGCAGCTCCTTCGGCGTGGCGTCGGCGGAGAACCCGGCCTGTACCTTCGGCACGCCGTAGACCAGGTGCGTCAGCCCGTCGAGCGACCAGTGGTCTTCCAGCCCGTCGAGCAGCAGCCGCAGCGACTGCTGGGAGGCCTCGTCGAGCGACTTCAGCAGCTCGGCGTCCGGCTCGTCCCGCACGATCGTCCGCTGGTCGGCGGGGACGTGCGTGTTGATCCAGGCCTCGGCCTTGTCGTAGCGCGGGCGCGCCTCGTCGAGCGAGGTCAGCGGCTGCTCGGGGTCCAGCTCGCTGAGGATGCGCAGCGCCTGGTCCTCGTGCCCGGCGGTGATGTCCGCGACGGACGCCAGCGTCCGGTACGGCAGCGGCCGGGGCGTGCGGGGCAGGTCACCGGCGGCCGTGCCCACGGCACGCGCGTGCGCCGCCACGTCGGCCGGCAGGGCGCCGCCGTCGGCGACCTTGGCGTCCAGCCGGTCCCACTCGTCGTACAGCCGCTGGATCTCCTGGTCGAAGGCGACCTTGAAGGACTGGTTGGGCCTGCGGCGCGCGTACAGCCAGCGCAGCAGCTGCGGCTCCATGATCTGCAGGGCGTCGGCCGGGGTGGGCACGCCGCCCTTCGAGGACGACATCTTCGCCATGCCGGAGATGCCGACGAAGGCGTACATCGGCCCGATCGGCTGCTTCCCGCCGAAGATCCCGACGATCTGCCCGCCGACCTGGAACGACGACCCCGGCGAGGAGTGGTCGACACCGGAGGGCTCGAAGACGACCCCCTCGTACGCCCAGCGCATCGGCCAGTCGACCTTCCAGACCAGCTTGCCGCGGTTGAACTCGTTCAGCCGGACCGTCTCCGAGAAGCCGCACGCGGTGCAGGCGTAGGTCAGCTCGGTGGAGTCGTCGTCGTAGGAGGTGACGGTGGTGAGGTCCTTCTCGCAGTTGCCGCAGTACGGCTTGTACGGGAAGTACCCGACGGCGCCCGAGCTGCCGTCGTCCTCACCGGCCGCGCCGGAGCCCTCGGCGGCCTCCAGCTCGGCCTCGTCGACCGGCTTCTGCCCCTGCTGCTTCTTCGCCGGCGCCTTCTTCGTGCGGTACTGGTCGAGGATCGCGTCGATGTCGCCGCGGTGCTTGATGGCGTGCAGGACCTGCTCGCGGTACACACCGGTGGTGTACTGCTCGGTCTGGCTGATCCCGTCGAACTCCACGCCCAGCTCGGCCAGCGACTCGATCATCGCGGCCTTGAAGTGCTCGGCCCAGTTCGGGTGCGAGGAGCCCTTCGGCGCCGGGACGGACGTCAGCGGCTTGCCGATGTGCTCCTTGTAGCTTTCCTCGTCGACCCCGGCGATGCCCTTGGGCACCTTGCGGTACCGGTCGTAGTCGTCCCAGGAGATCAGGTGCCGCACCCGGTGGCCCCGGCGGCGGATCTCGTCGGCGACGAGGTGCGGGGTCATGACCTCGCGCAGGTTCCCCAGGTGGATGGGGCCGGACGGGGACAGACCAGACGCGACGACGACGGGTTTGCCCGGGGCTCGGCGCTCCGACTCCTCGATGACCTCATCCGCGAAACGGGAGACCCAGTCGGTGGTCTCGGTGCTCTGAGCCACGATCGGCACGTCCTTCTTTCTGCATCGGGCAGCCGGTACGGTCGCACGGCTGACCGCACCATTGTCCCAGACCCCCTCGCGCCCGGAAAAACGGCTTTACCCCCATGGGATACTGGCCGGGTCCATCGATTTCCCTAGGAGAACGGCACCCTCGCCCATGGCCTCGGTCACGTCCCTCAGCGACTCCGTCCACCAGCGCCTCGCGGCGGCCCTGTCGGCGGCTCTGCCGCAGGCCGGTTCCGCGGACCCGCTGCTGCGACGAAGTGACCGGGCCGACTTCCAGGCCAACGGGATCCTGGCCCTCGCCAAGAAGGAGAAGGCCAACCCGCGCGAGTTGGCCACGCAGGTCGTCTCCGGGGTCGAGTCGGGTGAGCTGATCAAGGACGTCGAGGTCTCCGGCCCCGGCTTCCTCAACATCACCCTCACCGACCGGGCGATCACCGCGAACCTCGCCGCGCGCTACGCGGACGACACCGGCCGCCTCGGCGTGCCGCACGCCGAGCAGCCGGGCACCACGGTCATCGACTACGCCCAGCCGAACGTGGCGAAGGAGATGCACGTCGGCCACCTGCGCTCCGCGGTGATCGGCGACGCGATGGTGCAGCTGCTGGAGTTCACCGGCGAGAACGTGGTCCGGCGTCACCACATCGGCGACTGGGGCACCCAGTTCGGCATGCTCATCCAGTACCTGGAGGAGCACCCGCACGAGCTGGACCACAAGGCCGACGAGGTCTCCGGCGAGGAGGCGATGTCGAACCTCGATCGCCTCTACAAGGCCGCCCGGGGGCTCTTCGACGCCGACGAGGAGTTCAAGACCCGCGCCCGGCGCCGGGTGGTGGACCTCCAGGCGGGTGACCCGCAGACGGTGGCCACATGGCAGAAGTTCGTCGACGAGTCGAAGATCTACTTCTTCTCCGTCTTCGAGAAGCTGGACATGGAGATCGCCGACGCGGACATCGTCGGCGAGTCGGGTTACAACGACATGCTCGCCGAGACCTGCCGCCTCCTGGAGGAGTCGGGCGTGGCGGTCCGCTCCGAGGGCGCCCTGTGCGTCTTCTTCGACGACGTCAAGGGCCCGGACGGCAACCCGGTCCCGCTGATCGTGCAGAAGTCGGACGGCGGCTACGGCTACGCCGCCACGGACCTCTCCGCGATCCGCGACCGCGTCTTCAACCTCAAGGCGAACAGCATCATCTACGTGGTGGACGCCCGCCAGTCGCTCCACTTCAAGATGGTCTTCGAGACGGCCCGGAAGGCGGGCTGGCTGGGCGACGACGTGAAGGCCTACCAGCTGGCCTTCGGCACGGTCCTCGGCAAGGACGGCAAGCCGTTCAAGACCCGTGAGGGCGAGACGGTCCGTCTGGTCGACCTCCTCGACGAGGCGATCGACCGTGCCTCGGCGGTCGTCCGGGAGAAGGCCCAGGACCTCTCCGAGGAGGAGATCGCCGAGCGGGGCGCCCAGGTGGGCGTCGGCGCGGTGAAGTACGCGGACCTGTCGACGTCGGCCAACCGCGACTACAAGTTCGACCTGGACCAGATGGTCTCGCTCAACGGCGACACCTCCGTCTACCTCCAGTACGCCTACGCCCGTATCCAGTCGATCCTGCGCAAGGCCGGCGCCTCCCGCCCGGCCGCGCACCCCGAGCTGGAGCTGCACCAGGCGGAACGCGCGCTGGGCCTGCACGCGGACTCGTTCGCGGCGACGGTGGCGGAGGCGGCCACGGAGTACGCCCCGCACAAGCTGGCGGCGTACCTGTACCAGCTGGCGTCGCTGTACACGACGTTCTACGACAAGTGCCCGGTCCTCAAGGCCGAGACGCAGGAGCGGATCGAGAACCGCCTGTTCCTCTGCGACGTCACGGCCCGCACGCTCCACCGGGGCATGGACCTGCTGGGCATCCGGACGCCCGAGCGGCTCTGAACCCTGCCCCTGGCGACAGGCCGAGGTCGGCACTCCCCCGTTGGGTGCCGCCCTCGGGCGTTGTGGCGAAACCAGTGGTCAGCTGCAGTTCACCCAGGTGTTGGACTTCATGTAGTGACTCGCGCTGTCGGTCGTCTTGTATCCCCTCGGGACGACCCCGCTGGACCCGCCGTGGTTCTTCGCCGAGAACCACTTGAAGTCGCAGGACGCGCCGTGGTTGTACCAGGACTTGAAGCTCTGGAACACGGCGTACTGGGTCAGGTCCTTGTTGGTCCCGGCGACCTTCTGCATGTGCCCGGTGTAGTTCTGCCCGGCCCAGACGCAGAACCAGCCCGAAGGACAGTGCGACGCCGCCTGCGGCGAGGCCTCCGCCGCGCCGGCCGTACCGGCGTTGCCGGCCAGCAGACCACCGGTCAGCGCGATCCCCCCGGCCATGACGGCGAGCTTCCTGGTCATACGCATGGTGCTTGCCCCCTTCGTGGTGGCCGACCGCACCGGCCGGCTCGACAACGAGAGTGCGGGCCGGGGGCGCGGATCCACCACAGTCGCCGCAGAAGTGACGTAGCCACGGGACGTCCCACGCCCTCACCTGCACGGACACCGCCCGCCGGGACGGCACGGCGGGACGCCCTCGACGGACGGTGGCCGAATCGGGAGGGGCCGGCGGGGGGAACGCAACCGATGTCCGGGGTCCCGCGTGGATGCTGGTGCAGAATGCGGCGGTGACGGGACCGCTGACCACGGTCCGGACACGCGAGTGGGGGGAACATGTCGCGTTGGAAAGGGCTGCCCGAAGAACTGGATCCGCGCGTACGGCAGTTGGTGGTGCGATTACGCCGGGCCAAGGACCACAGCGGACTGAGCCTGCGCCGGCTGGCCGCGAAGACGGACTACAGCACGTCGTCCTGGGAGCGGTATCTGTCCGGCAGGTCCCTCCCTCCCGGGGACGCCGTGGAGGCGATGGCCCGGCTCGGCGGTGACGACCCGACGCGCCTGCTCGCGCTGCACGAGGTCGCGGCGGAGGCGTGGGGCACGGCCGCGGAGCAACGCAGGACCCGGCCGGACGACCGGTTCTGCCCGTGCCTGACGTCGACGGCGTAGACCGTCCGGCGGCCTTCCTCGTGCGTCAGCCGAAGGTAGAACAGGGCGCGGCCGGGCAACTGCCACCAGCGGAAACGCTGCAATACTCGGCCGTCCTCGGGCTTGACCCGCTGCACGGCCCGACGCCGACGTCACTCCCTGAACATGACTCTCTCCCCGGCTACTTGCCCGGCTCAGCCGCGCAGGCGAGATCCTGAGCGGGACGCTGTCCGGTGGTCAGGAACGCCGTCACCGCGTCATTCGCGCATGTGTTGCGGCCGAACGGATAGACACCGTGCCCGCCCTGGTCGGCCGTCACCATCGTGGCCCGCTTCCCGAGCGCCCGCCGCAGCTTCCGGGCTCCGGCCAGCGGTGTCCCCGGGTCTCGTTCGTTCTGCACCATGAGCACGTTCGACGGTCCCCGGTCGCCGATGCGCACCGGCGGCTCGACCCGCTCGTCCGGCCAGAACGCGCACGGTCCGATGTTCGCCGTGGACCCGCCCAGCATCGGGTACCTGATCCGGTCGACGGCGACATCGCGCTGGTACTCCCGGACCGTCCTCGGCCAGCGGGAGTCACCGCAGATCACATGGAAACGGGCCGCCATGAAGTTCTCCATGCCGTCCATCGAGGGCGGGGTGCCGGGCGGCAGCGGCCGATCCTCGTCGAGCGCCTGCCACATCTCGGCGACCAACGGCATGGACGCGTCGTCGTAGAGACGGTCGAGGGTGAGTCCGCGGAACAGGGTCGCGTCGATTCCCCGGACCGGCTTCGCCTCCAACCGCTTCGCGAGGTCGAAGTACTTGGCGGTCACCTGCTCCGGTGTGGTGCCCAGACCGTACTCGGGGCGTGCGGCCGCGAACGCCGCGAAGTCCGGGAACCGGACCTGCAGTCCACGGGCCAGCGACCGCATGGCCGTGACGTCGTAACCGCCGGGACCCAGGTTGCTGTCGAGCACGACCCGGTCGCCGCGCGCCGGGAAGAGTGTCGTGTACACCGCGCCGAGGTAGGAGCCGTAGGACCCGCCGAGGTACGAGACCTTCGGCTGGCCCAGTGTCTCCCTGATGCGGTCCATGTCGCGCGCGGTGTTCGCGGTGGTGGTGTGCGGCAGCATCCACCCCGTCCTCGAGGTGGCGCACTGCCGGGCGACGGTCCGCGCGGGCCCGGCCGCCCGCGCGACGTCGGCCGCCGTGTGCGCGTACGGCGGCACGTTGCCGCGGTCGCGCTGTGCCGGCGTCAGGTCGCAGGTCACCGGCGTGCTGCGGCCGGTACCACGCGGATCGAAGCCGATCACGTCGTAGGAGTCCAGCACCCTCTGCGGCAGCTTCGAGGCGGCGAGGACGACCGGGTAGCCGAGTCCTGAGATGCCGGGGCCTCCGGGGTTGGTCAGCAGCACACCGCGGCGCCGCTCCGGTTTCTCGCTCGCCAGCCGGGAGATCGCGATCTCGATCTGCCGGCCCTCGGGATCGCGGTAGTCCAGGGGGACTTCGAGGGTGGCGCACCGGAGCCGGGACGAGGAGGGCTTCTCCGAGCACGGGCCCCAGCGCACGGTGTCCGGCGTCGCCGCCCGCGCTCCCGGAGTCAGCGTCACCGCCACGGCGGCGGCAGCGAGGGCGAGGGACAGGGACAGGGACAGGGACAGGGACAGGGTTCGTTGCATGGATGCTCTCCCGAGGGGCGTCGGCCGGTGAGGGTGGATGGTCGAACCTGAACGAGTCTGTGAGCTGCGAGGCGGGCACCGCATCGGCCCGGCGGCTCACATCGCCTCGACGAAAGTCGAGACCGTCCTTCGACCCGGGTCGAAGGACGCCTCCACCCCCGGGCCGCTGTGCCCGC
>NZ_JBEXSH010000061.1:0-19181 GCF_040613555.1 Streptomyces sp. NPDC006265 | reverse complement strand
GGACGACCCCGACATGGTGAAGCTCTGCAGCTTCTTCAGAGGTGCACTCGACTGGCCGGCCGACGATCCGCGGGTCGTCGAGGTCGCCGACCTCGTGGAACGCCTGATGATGCGCGCCGTGGAGGCGGGTGAGGTGGGTGGGGCGGCTGCCGACGGCTTCGACGACCCGTTCGTCGACCTGCTGGACGCGACCATGGCCGAGTCCTCACCGGGCGCCGAGCGGGTGGTGGCGATCCTGGAGGAGCGGGCTGGAAGGGCTGGACGCGCATCGAGCGGGTGCCCGCCGACAGGCTCGGCACCGGCCTGCCGCCCTGGAAATGGTCGCGTGATCGTGGGCGTGGACGGTTTCGGGCGGCCGGGGGCCTGCTGCCGCTGTGGCCTTCCTATCCGGTCCGGGCGCCGGAGCCGTCCTGCCGTGGAACAGTGGAGGAGGGCATGGGCCGGGAGCCCGCGAGGGTGCGGGCCGGAGCAAGGAGGCCGGGATGCGTCTTCCTGTGCTGGTGGGCGTCGACGGGTCCGAGCGCGCCGCGGCGGCGGCCGACCGGGCGGCACGGGAGGCGGTGCTGCGCGGGGTCCCTCTGCGGCTGCTGCACGCATATCCGAGCCTCCCCGGAGCCGTCGTTCCGGGTCCGGCCCTGGACCGGCTGCGCGACATCGGCGCCCAGTTGCTCCAGCGGACGGTCGCAGACCTCGCCGGCCGTTATCCGGACCTCCGGGTGGAGAGCGTGCAGGCCGACGATGCCCCGGCCGTGGCTCTCGTCGCCGCGGCACGTGATGCGGGGCTCCTCGTCACCGGCATGCGCGGAACGGGCGGTTTCGAGGGGCTGGCGGTCGGCTCCGTGGCTCTGCGGGCGGCGGCAGCGGCCCCCTGCCCCGTCGTGCTCGTCCCGCACCGCCGCGGCACCTTCGCGGAGGGAGGCCCCGCAGCGCACCGCACCGGCCCGGTCGTCCTGGGGTTCGACGCGCACCGGCCGGCCGGTGAAGTGGCCGACTTCGCGTTCTCGGCGGCCGATGTCCACGCCGCGCGACTGCACGTGGTGCAGGCCTGGGCCCTGCCCGCCGAATCCGTCTCGTCACGGATCCTGGTGGTGACCGAGGAGGACCGGGCGGGCTGGGAGGACCAAGAAGTCCTGCGGCTGTCCGACGTCCTGCGCCCGTGGCAGGAGAAGTACCCCGGTGTGACCGTCGCCGGCGATCTCATGCTGCTCCACCCCGCGGAAGCGCTCCTGAACGCCTCCCGGAGCGCGGACCTGCTCGTCGTGGGGCGCCGAGCCGAGCCGCGAGCGGCAGAAGGCCGTCTGGGGCCCGTCGCCCACGCCGTACTGCACCACGCCCGCTGTCCGGTGGCGGTCGTGCCGCACGGAGGGTGACGGCTCAGCCGTAGAAGGCCTCGAACTCGTCGTACAGCGACGGATCCACCACCTTGTTCTGCGCGGTGGCATCCGCGAGGGGGACGCGGACGATCCGCGTGCCCCGCAGGGCGACCATGCGGCCGAAGTCGCCTTCCTTGACCGCGTCGATGGCATGCAGTCCGAACCGGGTGGCGAGCCACCGGTCGAAGGCGCTCGGTGTGCCGCCGCGCTGGATGTGGCCGAGGACCGTGGTGCGGGCGTCCTTCTCGGTGCGGGCCGAGATCTCCTGTGCCAGCCACTCTCCGATGCCGGACAGCCGTACATGGCCGAACTCGTCCAGGGACCGGTCCTTGACCATCAGCCGGCCCTTCTCGGGGACGGCGCCTTCGGCCACGACGACGATCGGCGCGTAGTTGATCTCGAACCGGCGCTTCACCAGCTCACAGACCTGATCGATGTCGAACGGCCGCTCCGGGATGAGGATCACGTTGGCGCCGCCCGCGATGCCGGCATGCAGGGCGATCCACCCGGAGTGCCGCCCCATGACCTCCACCACGAGGGCGCGCATGTGCGACTCCGCGGTGGTGTGGAGGCGGTCGATGGCCTCCGTCGCGATACCGACGGCGGTGTCGAAACCGAACGTGTAGTCGGTGCCCGAGACGTCGTTGTCGATGGTCTTCGGCACACCGACGATGTTGATCCCGTGCCGGCCGAGCTCCGTGGCCGCTCCCAGCGTGTCCTCTCCGCCGATCACGACGAGCGCGTCCACCTCGTGCGAGGCGAGGGTGTCCCGTACCCGTTGCAGCCCGCTCTCGTGCTTGAACGGGTTCGTGCGGGAGGACCCGAGGATGGTCCCGCCGCGGGGCAGAATCCCCCGGACGCTGGAGACGTCCAGCGGAACGACGTCGTTCTTGAGCAGGCCGAGCCAGCCGTCCCGCACACCGACGAAGTCGAACGCGTATTCCTGGACGCCCTTGCGGACGACACTGCGGATCACGGCGTTGAGGCCGGGACAGTCACCGCCGCCGGTCAGTACTCCGACCCTCATGGGCTTTCTCCCATCCGATGCGCACCTCGTCCGCTTGCGCCACTCACAGCGACCGGAGACCGCTGTCGGCCTGCGGACCGCCGTCTTCCTCCAGCCTCCCTCGATTCGATCTGTGGTGGCCACTCGGGCGCGCCCTTCCGACGAAGGTCATGTGCTGTCGCTGCCGGTGGAGCGGCACGCCGTGCGCGGCCGCCGGCAGGACAGTACGGTGCTGGAACGGAGTCCCGACGGCGGCGCGGCGTGCGGAGGCGGCATGACGAACGAGCGGGCGGCGAAGGTGCCGCGCAAGGCGTATGAGAAGGAACTGCTGTGCCTGCAGACGGAGTTGGTGAAACTCCAGGAATGGGTGCGCGCCGAGGGCGCCCGGCTGGTCGTCGTCTTCGAAGGGCGGGACGCGGCCGGCAAGGGCGGCACCATCAAGCGGGTCGCCGAACACCTCAACCCGCGCGTCGCACGGATCGCGGCGCTGCCGAAACCCACCGAGCGCGAACGCACCCAGTGGTACTTCCAGCGGTACGTCGAGCACCTGCCGGCCGCCGGGGAGATCGTGCTGTTCGACCGGTCCTGGTACAACCGGGCCGGTGTCGAGCACGTGATGGGCTTCTGCTCGAAGGAGGAGTACCAGCTCTTCCTTCGCCAGTGCCCGATCTTTGAGCGGATGCTGACCGAGGACGGCATCCTGCTCCGCAAGTACTGGTTCTCGGTGAGCGACAGCGAGCAGCAGGAGCGTTTCCGTCGGCGCCTGGAGGACCCGCTGCGGCACTGGAAGCTGTCACCGATGGACCTGGAGTCGATCAGCCGCTGGGAGGCGTACTCACGGGCGAAGGACGAGATGATGGTGCACACCGACATCACGGAGGCCCCGTGGTACGTCGTCGAGAGCGACGACAAGCGCCGCGCCCGGCTGAACATGATCGCCCATCTGCTGGACTCCGTGCCGTACCACGAGGTGCCCCCTCCCGTACTGGAGCTGCCGGACCGCCCCCCGTCGACCGGCTACGAGCGCCCGCCACGGGACCTGCAGACGTACGTCCCCGACCACGCGGCCCGGCTGTGAGGCACGGCCGCCGCGGAGGGCGCCGATAGGCTGATCGGCATGGAATCCGATGGAGCCGGAGGGCCGGCCGGGATGGTGTGTCCGAGGTGCGGCGAGGCCACGGCCCGGACCGTCGAGCAGGCGCGCGGCGGCAAGGGCGCCATGCGTGAGGACCTGCACGGCCGACTCGCGCCGGGGCCGGACAAGACGGGCGACGGGTGCATGCATGTCGCGCAGGGCATGGTGCTGACCGGACTGGGCGTCGCCCTCGCGTACACGGGTGTTCAGCAGGGCAGGTCGCTGTACACGATCGCCGGTGTGGCGCTCGCCCTGCTGTGTGTCATCGGCACCCTCGTGGTCGTGCGTGGTGACGGACGGGAGAAGGCTGCGGCCGAAGACGGCGCTCAACGGGCGGAGCGCGTGTGGCGGCCGGCGTACCACTGCTCCGGTTGTTCCTCGGTGTTCTGCCCGGGCGGCACCCCGTGGCGGGGAGCGCTCACGCCGGAGCAGTTCAAGAAGTTCGTGTGGACCGAAGCCGGATACGCCGACCAACTCCTCGCGGGGGACAAGGCGAAGGACGCAACGGTACCGGCGGACGTCTTGCCGGACGGTGATCGAAGCACCCGTACAGCACCTGGCCATGGGGCGTAGGCGGCAACCTCCTGTGTCGGCGCCGCCACATCGAACCTCCTTCTACGCGTTGGCGTGAGCCACGAGCACCGGTCAGTGCGCGTCTCGGTGGGCATGTGCTTCGGCGAGGAGGAGGTAGCTGCTGGCGGTCCAGGTGTAGGCGCGGTCGCGCAGGCCCGTTCCGGTGAGCGCGTCGAAGTTCTCGGCGAAGCCGTGGGTTTCGCACAGGGTACGGAAGCGGGCGCTGATGTCGTCCGCGAGGCGCTCGTGACCGGCCCGGCGCAGGCCGTCCTCGATGAGCACGGTGGCGGGGGCCCAGATGGGACCGCGCCAGTAGCCGTCGGCGAGGTAGTGCGGTGAGGTGGGCAGTTCGGTGGCCAGGCCGTACGGCGTGAGGTGGGCCTTGATGTGGTCGGCCAGGGTGCTGCTGACATCGCCGGGCAGGTGTTCGCCGAGGACGACGGGCATCAGGTCGAGGAGGCTGGAGCTGCTCCAGGTGTCCCCGGTGGCGACCGCCCGGGCCAGGAATCTGTCGGTGTCCCAGAGTTGGTCCAGCAGTGCCGCCTGTGTCTCCTCGGCAGCCTGCGTCCAGCGGATCGCCTCGTCCGTCTTGTCCAATGCGGTGGCCAGGGTGGCCAGTTCGCGCAGCTGGAGGACGAGGAAAGCCGCCAGGTCGGCGCTTTCGATGACCCGCGCGGGGTCGAAGGTGGTGGCGTTGTCCCAGCCGCTGTCGTTGCCGTGCTGGTAGTGGGGCAGGTCGGCGCCGGGGGCACGCCGGGCGGTGAGCCAGAAGCCCGTCCAGCGTTCCAGCCGGCGGTAGGTCTCGGCGAGCTCGGCGGGGCCGGGAGGGGTCGGCAGGCGGCGGCGCAAATGGCCGAAGGCCCAGCCGTGGATGGGCGGTTTGACGAAGTTGTAGAGGACCTCGGAGTGGGTGACGGAGTCGGGCAGGGCGCCGCTGTCGTCCTGGTGGTCGAAGGGCAGGGCGAACTGGTCCAGGGCCAGGTCGGGGCAACCGGGTGCGAGAGCGAGGGCGTTGAAGCAGTGGTCCCAGCTCCACACCTTGTCCATCCAGTGCTTGGACATCAGCACCGCGCGCCGGGTGACCAGCCCGGTGGGACGCACGGTCGCCGACCAGACGACGTAGGCGGCCAGTTCGGCGGCGGGGGTCGCGGAAGAGCGCCACGGCGCCACCTGGTCGACGAACTGCGCGAAAGAGCTCTGTGCGGACTCGGTGATCGCGTCGAACGTCGCCGGGGACGCGTACGGCGGGCGGGCGGTGTCGAGTTCCTCGATCGCGATCTCCCAGGGGCCGTTCCCCTCCGCGGTCAGCGTGATGCCGCGAAGGCCGCCGCCCAGGGTCTGGGTGCCGGCGTCGGTGACGGTGCCGGACAGCACGGTGACGCGGTAGCGGCGCCCGGTCTCGTAGGACGTGAACACGTGCGCGCCGGCGGCCGGATCGCGGAAGAAGTACGTTCCACTGAACGGAGTGAGGGTCTGTGCGGCCGCCTCGACGCCGATGCCCACGCCGCTCCCCCGCAGGCGTACGGTGTCGGGCGACTCGTAGGAGAGGTCGATGCGTCCGGTCGCGCCGATCCAGCTGAGCAGGCCCGGTGTGGTCTCGACGCGGGTGTCGGCCCGGTCGGCCGTCGCCGGGTCGAACGGGACGAGGCGCAGGACGGCGTGCATGCCGTTCTGGTGCGAGACGAGGTGGAGGTCCTCGGCGTAGGTCTTCTCGGCCACCACGGGTGAGATGTCGAACCAGGACCCGTGGGTGCTGAACGGGATGTCGTGGACGGAGAAGGCCGGACCGGATCGGGCGGCGGTCATGACGCTGACTCGTTTCTCGAGCAGGGGGCACCGGCCGGCTGCCGCGCAGGCGGCTCGGTGGTGACGGGGAGGAGGGAGGGATCAGGTCCTGGGTCAGTCCTTGACGGCCCCGGCGGTCACTCCGGCAGCGACGTAGCGCTGGGCGAGGACGAGGATGACCGCGGCGGGCAGCGAGGCCACGACGGCGGTGGCCATGATGGCGTTCCACTCCTGGTTGTTGTTGCCGATGTAGTGGTAGATGCCGAGGGTGATCGGCTCGTGGGCGCCGCCGTTGACGAGGGTGCCGGCGAAGACGAAGTCGGACCAGGACCACAGGAACGCGAACAGGGACACCGTGACGACGGCGTTGCGGCTCATCGGCAGGACGACGGACCAGAAGGTTCGCAGGGCCCCCGCTCCGTCGGTCTTCGCGGCCTGGAGCAGTTCGCCGGGGATGCCGGACATGAACGCGGTGAAGATGAGGACGCCGAAGGGGACGGCCAGCGTGGAGTCGGCGACGATCAGGCCGGGGACGGACTGGAGCACGCCGAGGCTGAGGTAGATGGCGTAGAAGCCCATCGCCATGATGATGCCGGGGATCATCTGGGCGGCCAGCAGGACGAAGTTGAGGATGCCGCCGCCGCGTGGGCGCAGCTTGGCCAGGGCGTAGCCGGCGGGGGCGGACAGGGCGACGGTCAGGACGACGGTGCCCAGGCCGATGAGGAGGCTGGTGCCGAGATAGGGCAGCTGCTCGTTCAGGACCGTGCGGTAGCCGTCCAGGGTGCCGTGGGCGGGGAAGAGGTCCGGTGGGCTCTTGCGCATGTCCCGGTCGGGCGTGAGGGACACGTTGAGCATCCAGTAGACCGGGAAGAGCATGAATGCGGTCAGCAGCAGTCCGAGGGCGGTCTTCCACCACGTGCGGTCGGTCCGTCGGTTCATGACAGCGCCTGCTTTCGCTGGACCTTGAGGTAGATCAGGCCGAACACCAGGGCGGTGACGACCAGCAGGTTGCCGACGGCCGCGCCGGGTCCGAAGGCGGGCAGGAGATTGCCGAAGCCGAGCTGGTAGGACCAGGTGGCGAAGGTGGTCGACGAGTCCGCCGGGCCGCCCTTGGTCATGATCCAGATGATGTCGAAGACCTTGAGCGTGTAGATCAGGCCGAGGAGGAGGGTGATCGCGGACACCGGGCGCAGCAGTGGGAAGGTGATGCGCCAGAAGCGCTGCCAGGCGCCCGCGCCGTCGAGGGCGGCGGCCTCGTACAGGCTCGCGGGGATGGACTGCAGGCCACTGTGGAGCACGACGAGGTTGAAGGGGACGCCGATCCAGATGTTCGCGATGATCACCGAGGTCAACGACCAGGACGGTGAGGTCAGCCAGTTCACCGGGGCGATGCCGAAGGCGTGCAGGGCGGCGTTGACGATGCCGGAGTCGCTGTTGAGCATCCACGACCAGGTGGAGGCCGACACGATCAGCGGCAGCAGCCACGGCACGAGGAACAGCGCGCGCAGGGTCGCCGACAGCCGGAAGTGCTGGGTGAAGAAGACGGCGAGGGCGAGGCCGATGGCGTACTGGAAGACCAGGCAGACGGCGGTGAAGAGCGTGGTGTGCAGCAGGGCGGGGGCGAAGGTCGGGTCGTCGAAGACGGTCCGGTAGTTCTCGATGCCGGTGAAGGGCGCGTTGCCCTGGACGAAGGAGCGGACGGTGTAGTTGCGCAGGCTGAGGTCGAGGTTGCGGTAGAGCGGATAGGCGTAGAAGAGGACGAGGTAGAGGGTCACCGGGGCGAGGAAGCCCCAGGCGGCCCACTGCGGGGAGGTCGGGCGGCGCCGGGCGCGCGCGGGGGCCGGGGGCGGGGCGGCGGTGGCCACCCCGTTCCGGGCGTGCGCGGACAGGTGGTCCGGCGGATAGGTCGTCTGCTTCATCGGGCCCTCGTCACTTCACCGCGGCCTGCGCCGAAGTGAGGGCGTCCTCGGGCGACTTGGCCCCACTGAGGGCGGACTGGACGGCCTTCCACATCTGCTCGGAGATCTTCGGGTACTTGGTGCCCAGATCGTCGCTGGTGCGTCCCTTGGCCGCCTTGACCGCCGCGACCCAGGGCTTCAGCTCGGCGTTCGCCGCGACCTGCTTGGCCTGGACCTCGCTGGTGGGGGCCACGTAGGACAGGGTGGTGTCGGTGTCGTACAGGTTCTGGGTGCTGGTCAGGCAGGTCGCGAGCTTCTGGGAGGTGGCGTAGCGGCCGGTGTCGCCCTGGGCGGGGAGGGTGACGAACTCGCCACCGGTGGGGGCGGCGGCACTGCCTCCGTCGGCTCCCGGCACCGGCAGGACGCCGTACTCGAAGCCGGCCTTCTTCGCGTTGGCGAGCTGCCACGTTCCGTTCTCGGCGAAGGCGTAGTCACCGCCGGCGAACTCCTGCCAGCTGGTGGTCTGCGTGTTGTTGATGACGGAGTTGGGGGCGTAGCCCTGCTTCAGCCAGTCCTTCCACAGCGACAGGGCGGATACGGCCTGCGCGGAGTCCAGTTCGGTCAGCTTGGCTCCCGCGCCCCAGAACCACGGCAGGAACTGGAAGCTGCCCTCCTCCGTGCCGATCGCGGAGAACGTGATGCCCTTCTTGCCCGCCGCCTTCACCTTCGCCAGCGCCGCCGTCAGCGACTTCCAGTCCTTGACCGAGGTTATGTCCACCCCGGCCTCCTTCAGGACCTTCTTGTTGTAGTAGAGGGCGAGGGTGTTGGCGCCGATCGGGGTTCCGTAGGTCTTGCCGTCCGACTGGCCTGCGGCGAGCAGGTTGGGGTCGACCTTCGAGGTGTCCAGCTTGTTGTCCTCGGTGCTGGTGAGCACGCCCGCCTCGGCCAGGGTCGACACCACGGGGTTGTCGACGACGAGGAGGTCGGCGGAGTTGTCCTGCTGGGCGGCCAGCAGTGCCTTGTTCGCCAGGTCGCTGGTGTCGTAGCCGGTCCTCTTGATCTTCACGCCGGCCTTGGCGCCGCACGCCTCCAGCAGCTTCACCCAGTCCGAGCCCTTGGCGAACTGGGGGTACGGGTCCCAGACGGTGTACGTGCCGCTGTCCGAGCCCTTCGCGTCGGTGCTGCCCGACCCGGAAGAGCAGGCGGCACCGGTGACGGCGACGACGGTCGACAGGGCCACCGCGGTGAGCCGGCGCCTTGAGGAGCTGTGCATGGCGGGTCCTTCGTTCTGGGCACACGTGTGCCGTGGGAGTGGTGGCTGGGGGGGAGGCGGGCACTCCGAACCGGCGAGGGTGAGGGGGTCGGGTACTCGGTGGAGAGGGAGAGGAGTGGAAGGGCGTGATGTGCGGTCAGGCTTCGGGGAAGGAGGTGCCGGTCGCGGGTCCTGTGCTGGCCCGCAGCGAGATCGGCGGTGCGAGCAGATGGTGCGGGCCCGGCACGGCGGACTGCTCGATCCGCTCGACGAGCAGGTCGACCGCGCGACGGCCCATCTCCTCGGCCGGTACGTCCGCCGCGGTGAGCTGCGGGGTGACCGTTTCCGCCCACCGGCACGCGACGACTCCGGTGACGGAGAAGTCGCGCGGTACGTGGCGGCCCGCCTTTGCCAGCCCCCGGTACAGGCCGCCCAGAGCGGCCTCGTTCAGGGTGACCAGGGCGGTGGTGGCGGGGTCGTCGTGCAGGATCCGCTCCAGGCACGCCTGGCCGGACGCCGCGTCGTCCCCGCAGCAGTACGTCCGTACCGTGAGCCCGCGTTCGGCCGCGGCCTTGGTGAAGCCGTCCAGGCCGCGGTGGGCGGACTCGTACCCGGCGCGCAGCAGTTGCTCGGGCCGGTTGACGAAGGCGACCCGGCGGTGGCCGAGGTCGGCGAGATGGTGGACGCAGGCCGCGGCGAGCGCGGTGTGGTCCAGGCCCACCCACCAGCCGCTCTCCGGATGGGCGGTGCGGCCGATGGTGACGGCGGGGAAGTCCAGTTCGGCCAGGTGGTCGACCCGGTCGTCCTCCAGCCTGATCTCCATCAGGATCGCCCCGTCGACCCTCCGCTCTCCCAGCAGCCGCTGGAACGACCGGTCGCTGTCGACACCGCTGGGCGACAGCAGCACGTCGTAGTCGTGCAGCGCCGCCGCCTCCACCACGCTGCCGATGAAGTCCAGCTGCATCCCGGTGTAGTGGTTGCCCGCGGGCGGGAAGACGAGGCCGATCGTGCTGGTGCGCCCGTTGGCCAGGGCTCGCGCGCTGGCGTTGGGTCGGTACCCCAACTCGTCGATGACCTGTTGGATCTTGCGACGGGTCTCCTCCGACACCGAGCGCTTGCCGCTCAGCGCGTAGGACACGGTGCTCCGCGAGACACCGGCCCGCTTGGCGATCTCACCGATGTTCACGGCGGCTCCTTACTCGAACCGGTTCGACACCTCGGGGAGGGAGCGCTCGCCGGTCGTGAGGGTGAGGGGTGGGACGGGGTGCGATGGCCGGCAGTCGAACCGGTTCGCGTGAAGTGAAGGTAGAAACTGCCCGAATGCCTGTCAACACCCTGGACCACACTTTCCCGATCCGCCCGGGAACCGGGGCCCTCCTTCTGCCGGAGGGATTGCTGGGCGGGTTTCCCGGTGCTAGCTTCGCGAACCGGTTCGACGAAGTGATCCTTCCGGCAAACCCGGGCTCCTCCCGTACCCCTGGTGAGGCGAGGCGCCGCCTCCACCGTCCGGCGGCTGCCTGCGGCCCGGAAAATCGAACCGATTCGATCGACATCGCCCTCCCCACGCACTCTCCTCGCCGAAGCACCCCGTGCACGAGCAGCCGACCGGATTCGGCCGGCCGGACCGCCTACTCCCGGAACCGCCTACTCAAGGATTGAGGACGCCATCCATGCCATCCGCTGAAAGATCAGCCCGGCGACGGGCCCCCGCCGCCGTGACACTCGCGCTCGGCGCCGGCCTGCTGGCCGCACCGGCCGTCCCCGCGCAGGCGGCGGAGGCGCCTCGGCCCGCCGCCCGTTACACCTTCGACCAGGACGACATGGCCTCCGGAAAGATCACCGACAGTTCCGGCAACGGTCTGACGGCGGACCTGGTCAACGGCTCCACCGCCCGGTCCGTCGAGGGCACCGGCGGAGGCAAGGCCCTCGCCCTGCCCGGCGGTGCGTCCGACTCGAGTGGCGCGTACGTCCGGCTGCCCCGTGCCGTGGTCGGCGACGCGGCCGACCTGACGGTCTCCGCGCGCGTGAAGTGGAGCGGCGACAAGTCGCCCTGGCAGCGGATCTTCGACCTGGGCACCAACACCACCAAGTACCTCTTCAGCACTCCCTACAACGGCGGTGGGCTGTTCCAGACCTCCGTGACCACCGGTGGTGGGGGCGCCGAGGCCCAGGTCCGCGGTTACGCGCCGCTCCCCGCGGACGCGTGGCGGACCGTCACCGTCACCCTCGACACCTCCGCGGGCCGGCTCACCACCTACCTCGACGGCGTGGCGGTCTCCTCCGCCGACACCGGCATCAAGGCCAAGGACCTGCTGGACGCCTCGGCCACCGCCGCCGGGTACATAGGCAAGTCCCTCTACCCGGACCCGCTGCTCAAGGGCGCGATCGACGACTTCACCGTGTGGCACGCCGCCCTGAGCCCCGAGCAGGTGGCCGGTACGGTCGGGTCCGTGCCCACCCTCCAGCAGCTCTCGAAGACCTCCTTCGAGGCACGCACCACGACCGGGACCGCCCCGTCGCTCCCCGCCGCCGTCCGCGCCTCCTTCTCCGACGGCTACGACCGCGACACGCCCGTCACCTGGGACGCGGTCCCTGCCGAGAAGTACGCCGCGCCGGGCACCTTCACGGTCGCCGGAACCGCGGCCGGACGCGCGGTGAAGGCCACCGTCACCGTGGTCCGCGAGGGACAACTCACCGTCGACCTCGGTTCGAACACCGGCATGTTCCACGGCGGCGCCTCCGGCACCCTCTACGGCGTGTACGGGCCGGACGTCCCGACCAACAATCTCATCGAGGGCATGGGTCTGCGCACGGTCTCCACCAAGGCGCAGGACGGCCCGCAGCACCCCGGCGCCGACGCCCTGGAGGTGGTCAAGCCGCTGGCCGACTCCACCGACGGTGACGTGTACATCTACATGACCGACATCTACCGCGGCTTCCCCTACCAGTGGCCGGGCGACACCCCCGCCGAGAAGCTCAAGGGCTACGAGGAGAAGATCGCCAAACAGGTCGACCAGGTCCTCGCGCTGCCGAAGCAGTACCAGGACAACATCGTCTTCGTGCCGTTCAACGAGCCCGAGGGCAACATGTTCGGCACCGGCGAGTGGAGTTACGACAAGGTCAGCTGGCTCAACGACCCGGACGCCTACTTCGCCGCCTGGGACCAGGTCCACAAGCTCATCAAGGGCAAGATGCCGAACGCCCGCATCGCCGGACCCAACACCAGCGTCCTGTACGACCAGGTGAAGGGCTTCCTCACCCACGCCCAGGCCGCCGGCACCCTCCCGGACGTCATCACCTGGCACGAGCTGAGCCACCCGGAGGCCGTGCGCCAGAGCGTCGCCAAGTACCGGGCGTGGGAGAAGGACCTGTTCAAGGGCACCGGCAAGGAGGGCACGCAACTTCCCATCAACATCAACGAGTACGCGTTCAACTACCACACCTCGGTGCCCGGCCAGATGATCCAGTGGGTGTCCGCGATCGAGGAGTCCAAGGTCGACGCCGACATCGCGTACTGGAACATCGACGGCAACCTCTCCGACTCCGCCGTGCAGTCGAACCGCGGCAACGGCCAGTGGTGGCTGCTGAATTCGTACGCTTCGATGAGCGGGCACACGGTGAAGGTGACTCCGCCGTTCCCCGGCGAGAACTACACCATGCAGGGCGTCGCCACGCTCGACGAGAAGAGGAAGCAGTCCCGGCTGGTCTTCGGCGGCTCCACCGGCAAGGGCCACATCACCTTCGCCGGCGTCCCGAAGAAGGTCTTCGGCAAGCGTGTGCACGCCTGGGTGCGGGAGATCGAGTGGAGCGGACAGGTCGGCGACTCGTCCGGCCCGAAGCTGCTCGCCGAGACGAACCTGAAGGTCGCTGACGACGGCACGGTCGCCCTCGACTTCGGCGACGGCCTCCTGCCGAAGCTCAAGGAGTCCTCGGCCTACGAGGTCGTGCTCAGTCCGGCCGGCGAGGCGAAGGGCACGCAGGCCCCGCCCGTGCGCTGGCAGTCCTCGTACGAGGCGGAGGACGCCGCGCACACCGGCTCCGGCTGGTCGAAGAACGGACCGGAGGGCTCGCCGCGTGACGTGTCGAAGTTCTACACCTCCGGCGGCTACGACGTCGGCGGCCTGCGCACCGGCTCGAACGTCGCACTCGACTTCACCGTGGACGTGCCCGAGGACGGCACCTACGACCTGAGCGTCTTCGCCAACTCCCTCAACACCTTCGACAAGGTCAAGGAACAGGGCCCGACCAACGTCTTCCTGCGGGTGGACGGCAAGGCCGGCAGCGAGCAGGAACTGCACCTGCCGCTCGGCTACAAGTGGGTCGTCTGGGACCACTCCGACACCAAGGTGAAGCTCACCAAGGGCAAGCACACCCTGACGCTCGCCGCGAAGAGCGCCGACGGCAAGCGCGCCACCAAGGGCGACGCCATCGTCGACCGTCTCGCCCTCTCCCTCCCCCGCGCCTCGGCGGACACGCAGGTCTACGAGGGTGAACTGGCCTGGCCGGCCGGCGGCGCACGTCCGGTCTACGACCCCTCGAAGCCGGCGGCGACCGGCTCGGGCGCGGTCCGCCTCACGAAGGGCCAGAGCGCCACGTTCTGGGTCTACTCGGCGGCCGACCGCGAGGCCACGATCGAGGTCGACACCCTCGGCGGAACAGGCGCCCGGCTCTCCGTCAACGGCCACGACGTCCTGCGCCTGGCCAAGGGCAGCAGCAGTGCGGCGGTCTCCCTCTCCGGCGGCGTCAATAAGGTGACCGTGACCGGAGGCCCGGCCACGACCCTCGTCGACCGCCTCACGGTCACACCGACCGAAGGCACACTGCCGACGCGCACGTACGAGGCCGGGGACGCCCGACTCGCGGGCTCGGCCACGCTCGCCCCGCTCTCCCTCGCCACCGACGGTACGGCGATCACGGGCATCGGCGGCGCCCCCGGCAACGACAACACCGCGACGTTCACTGTCACGGCCGACCGGCCCGGCCTGTACGCGCTGCGCGTCCGCTACTCCAACCCGGAGCAGTCCGAGGCCACCCACTACAATCCCGACCCGCTCGCCCGCCACGCCGACATCAGCGTCAACGGCGGCACCGCGCGACGCGTCGGCTTCCCGCACAGCTTCCACCAGAACAACTTCTGGGAGACGACCGTCCCGGTACAGCTGAAGAAGGGGAAGAACACGATCGGCTTCCGCTCCGAGGAACTGCCGAACTTCGACGGCACCACCTATGCCTCGGACACGTTCCCGGGTGTGCTGCTCCGCTCCCGCTACGCGCCGTTGATCGACCGGATCACCGTCGCGCCGTACGCGCGGGAGGTGCGCTGAGGTCATCCCCTCCGGGAGCGCCGTGAGGCGCGCGAACTCCGGGTAGCCGGCGCCCGGCCCGTCATGGTCGACGGGTCGGGCGTCCGGCTGTGTTCTGCCTGGGCTTCGGCTCACCCGCCGTTGGCCGGCGGACGGAACCCTCGTCCGGGCACGGCCGGGCGAAGACGACCATGCGTCAGGCGGCTCCGCCGAGCAACCGGCACGGCAGCGCTCGTTCCAGGACTTCGTGATCTTCATCTGCCTGCACCCAGTACAGGTGCGCTGTCGGCCTCCGGCTGACTGCTTCCTCGAGGTGTCAGTCCACGAAGAGAGCCCCCACACCGTCCTCGACCGCCCACCCGGGGGGCAACATGCCGGTCGCCACCGATTCTCGGTAGGACGTGCGACGCCCCGGTTCGCTGTCGTAGTGCGGGCACACCGAACCCGGCAGCAGGCCCAGTCCGTCCTGCAGGAACGTCAGCGGGCCGAAGGAGTCCGTATGCGAGCCCTGGGCCCAGCAGTTGGCGCCGGCGCTGATTCCGCACAGCAGTGTCCCGCTGTCGTAGGCGTCACGCAGCACCTGGTCGACCCCGTGCGCGCGCCAGACCGCCAGGAGGTTCGCGGTGTTGCCACCGCCGACGTAGACGTCCTGGCTCAGCAGAAGCGTCCGGAGGGCCTCGTCGTCCAGCTGTCTCCGGAACAGCGGCAGCACGGACGGCTCGCAGTCGCGTGACTCGAACGCGCTCAGGAACTGATCGACGTAGGCAGGTGCGTCGCCACTGGCTGTGGGAACGAAGCACACTTTGGGTCGGCTGCTTCTCGTGCGGCTGAGCAGCCAGTCGTCCAGCAGGCCGTCCTCGTCCGTCGAGAAGCCTCCGCCGAGGAGAGCCACGCTACGAGCCGGGCCGCTCATCACCGATGCCTCCTCAACCGTCCGGCGGCCACTCGCTGTTCGCGTTGGCCACGTGTCCTCAGTCGAGACAGAACTCGTTGCCCTCGATGTCCTGCATCACGATGCACGACTCGTTGTCCTCGTCGGCGAGCAGCAGTCGCTCGCGTACCGCGCCGAGTGCGACCAGTCGCGCGCATTCGGCCTCCAGCGTGGCCAGGCGCTCTTCACCCACGAGTCCGGTGCCGACCCGCACATCGAGGTGCACCCGGTTCTTGGCGACCTTGCCTTCGGGAACGCGCTGGAAATACAGTCGCGGGCCCATACCCGTGGGATCTTGGGCCAGGAACCATGAACCCCGCTCCTCGGGCGGCAGCGAGCGGTTGAAATCGTCCCAAGTGGCGAACCCCTTCGGCGGCGGCGGTACGACGTACCCCAGCACCTCGCACCAGAAGCGAGCGACTCGCTCGGGTTCTGCGCAGTCGAAGGTGACTTGGACCTGCTTGACCGATGACATCGGCTCACCATAGCAAGCGGATGTGGAGCTCAACTCGGCTTTTTGATCAGCGCGTTGATGCGAACAGAGTCCAGGATTCACCTGGAGCGTCTGTCGTTCGAAGATGACCCGCATACGACCCTCGGCGAGGACTTCGAGCGCCAGGGCGATCAGGTCGTACGGTTCGCCCTCGGGTGTCAGGACGTGCGACAGGTGCTCGCGCGCGGGCGCGATGTCACGCCAGAGCATGGTCGCGGGGGCCGTGTACCCGAAGTTGCCTCGCAGACAGTCCGCGAGGGCGGCCACGCAGCCGCCGAAGTAACCGCCCGGCCCGTTGACAGCTTCGCCGAGGGCCAGGAAGAGGCTCGGCTCGTCGGTGACGTGCCGGCCGTCCAGCTCGTACACGCGTCCGGAAGGTCGGCCCCGGTGCTGCAGCCGGCAGCCCCGTTCGCGGACGAGCTCGAGCCACGCCTCGCGCCGCCGGCTGTCCAGGCCGGCCCAGACGCCGGGGGTCTGCGGCGGTCCGGCGAACCAGCGGGACCAGATGGGACGGGCGCGTCGAGCTCTTCGTCGAGTTCCAGGTCGATCAGGTCCGGCCCGTGGGCGGACGGGCGCCACGCCCTGATCGTTGGCCGCAGCAGCCGGTCGGTGAGCAACTCGCCGCTGTCGTCCCGTATCTGCAGCCAGGCCTCGTCCAGGTCCAGCGCGCGCGGGGTACCCGTCGCCAGTGCCCGCCGCAGCCGGCCGCCCGGCGAGAGGCCCCGCAGGACGAGGGAGGGAGCAGCCTGCTCGTCGGGCAGGACGCGCGTGAACTCCCGGCATGAGCCCAGCCACCGGTACCGGTCGTGCAGCCGGACCGGAGCCCGGTGTCCTTGGCGGCGGGCCCATGTAGTCGTCCATACCCGTGAGGACGAGAGCATCCGTCAGCCGCCGCCCTCCGACGCTTTCTGCGTCCTCCAGCAGCCAGGGGTCCAGCGTCCTGTCCTTCGGTACGAGCCACACCCGGTGCCCGACCCAGCCTCGCACCTCGGCACCGTCCGGTGCCCAGCCGAAGAGCTCGTAGGTCGCGCGCCTGGGCTCCCTGAAGAGTCCCTCCACCTCGGCACAGACGCCCCAGACGTGGCCGTCCCCCGAGTCCGTCAGGGCGTACCGCCCCGGCTCACGCTGCCCCCGGCCTCCATACACGGGGGTGAATCATGCCGGGATCGTGAGGAGAGAGCGAAGCGTTTCGCGCGGGGCGGGCTGCGCAGGTGCACCGCGCGCCCTCCGCCGTTCGAGCGATTGAGGGCGACGTGTGATGTGCACAGCGATGAGTTTCACCAGCGTGCCGGGTCTGTGGGTGCGAGGGTCGCCGCAGGCCGCCGCCGGAGAGGATCGCCGGTCTCGCCACTCCCCCATCACACCGATCGACCTCACGTGAGGAGCACGACGTGACCGCCACCTACACCTTCGACGTCTTTTCCAGCCTCGACGGCTACGGGGCCGCCAGCGCCAACTGGACCGGCTACTGGGGCAAGCAGGGGCCTGAGTTGCTCGACCACCGTCTCGCCCTCTACGAGGGGGAGCAGCGGATGGTCTTCGGGGCCAACACCTATCGGGCCTTCGCCCAGATGCTGGCCTCGAGCACGGAAGGATCCGACGTACGGGACCCCTGGGTGACGCGGATGAGAAGCCTGCCCACGACAGTGGTGTCGACGACGTTGGAAGGCCCCCTCGACTGGCCCGACGCGACCGTGGTGAGTGGTGACGCCGTCGATGTCGTCGCCCGGCTCAAGGCGGAGTCGGACGTGCCGTTGCGCTCACACGGCAGCCTGTCGTTGAACCGGGCGCTGATGGCCGCCGGCCTGGTCGACCGCCTGCAGGTGACGCTCTTCCCCGTCATCACCGGTCGGACGGGGCTGGACCCGATCTTCCGGGATGCGGCCGACTTCGATCTGGAGCTGGTCGAGCACCGCACGCTCGACGGTCACATCCAGGAGCTCGTCTACCGGCCGACCCTCCATTGACCGGGGCGCGTTGACGATGTTCGGCTCAGAGGGGGGCCTATTGCTCGGGAGTGACGCTGCCGGAGCCGGGTTTGTCCCGCGGCTCCGGCATGTACCCCGGGAGTCGGCGGCAAGTCCGGCACGGCAGGTGTCTCGGAGGGAGCGAGTGAGGACCCGGGGTACTCCTGCGCGTACGGGTCGGCCAGGCCGGGACGGAGGGACGGACGTTCTGCCGGGATCGGCCGTCATGTCGGTCCGGCCGCTCCCCACGCCGGCGGTTCACACGCGAAAGCGGAGCGAACCACCATCGAAGGTCGTGTCCGCATCGTGGTGTAGGGGATCAAGCGTTACGCGTACCGGTACGAGGCCCCTGACGATCTCTGCGGAGGCGGCAGTCCACGAGGCGCCCTGCTGAGGCGAGTTGAACCTCTGATCCGGCGGGGCCAATGCTCCTGACCTGCGGATTGCGGCGCCTTGATCGGCTACACCACTTGGCGGGACGCCATCCCATCGAACGGGCCGAGTGGTGGAGCGGGGGACGACGACTCGCCTGAATTCGAAAAGGTCTGCCCGGTAGCCTCACGCCATGGACGGACTGCCCGCGAGTGTGGACCACGACATCCTGGCGCACCGGAGCATCGCCGCGATCGCGACGATCCGCGAGACGTTGGGCTGCACGGTTCACCAGGCTGTCGATGCCTACGCGCAGCGGTACGAGGAACTACGCCGCGATCGGCCGGACGACTTCCGGCCGAGCCCGGACGAGTACGGCCGATGACGGCCCGCCGTCCGGGCTTCCGCCATCAGGCGTTGGCGTGCCGGCGCCAGGCCGTCCTCCGGGGAGCGGCATGGTGCACGGGCTCATCCGCGTGACTTCGGGTCGGGCCTGCCAGGTGCGGGCGTCGTCTTCGGGCCCTGAGCCGGCCCCCGAGCTGCCCTGGTCGTGCCCCACCTGGCCTGGGCCGACCCAGCTCTCGGCCATCCCGGCATCGACGTCGTCCCCAGGCCGCCCCGCACCGGCCTCCGGCCAGGCCTGCCCGCTGCCGGCGTCGTGCCCGGTTCGCGCTGTGCCAGTCCCTGACCAGGCCTGCCCGCTGTCCTCGTCACGTCCCGCGGGCCCCGGCCCGCCCTGCCCGGCCCCGGCATCAGCGGCCCCAGGCCACCCCGCACCAACCTCCGGCCGAACCCCCTGACCGCCGCCCCCGCCAAACCCCGCCGGGCCCGGCCTCGGCCCTGGCCCCCGGTCGCCCCAAGGCTCCGCCTGCCCGGCACCCGCCCCGTGCCCGACCTGCCCAGCACCAGCTCCGGGCCCAGCCCACCCGACCCCGGCGCCCGGGTGCTCCACTCGCCCAGCACCCGGCAGGCCCCACGCCCCACCGATCCCGACCCCGTAACCCGCCGACCCGGCGCCCGGCAGGCCCTCTGCCCCACCGCGCCCACCCCCGAACCCAGCGCGCCCGGGCCGCCGCCCGCGCGCCCCCCGCCC
>NZ_JBEXSH010000060.1:0-19293 GCF_040613555.1 Streptomyces sp. NPDC006265 | reverse complement strand
GTCCCGGGGGACGACTCCCGGTTCTCCTCCCGCTCACGCGTGCCGAAGGAGGTGGTCTCGACCCCCGCATGCTCTGGCCGAACATCCTGGAGGCGGTCAAGAACCGCCGGCGTTTCACCTGGATCCTGCTCAGCCAGAACGCCCAGGTGGCCGGCTTCGACGGCACGACCCTCCAGCTCGGCTTCGTGAACGCGGGCGCGCGGGACAACTTCCTGAGCAGCGGCAGCGAGGAGGTGCTGCGGCAGGCGCTGGGCGAGCAGTTCAACGTGCAGTGGAAGATCGAGGCCATCGTCGACCCCTCGGGCGGCTCCGCACCCCCGGCGCCGGGTGGCCCCTCCGGGTTCGGCGGCGGTGGCGGCCACAACACCGGCGGTGGCGGCGGATACAACGCGGGCGGCGGTACGGCCACGGCCCAGCGCCCCGCCCCGGTCCAGTCGGCACCCCCGGCCACCCCCGCCCAGCAGTCGAGCAGCCCCGCCCCCGCCCCCGCCTCCACCCCGGCCCCGGCACCGGCCGCCTCCGCCCCCCAGCCCTCCGCGCCACCGCAGCGCCATGTCTCGGTCGAGGAGGACATCCCGGAGGACGACGACCCCGACCTCGACGAGTCGGCCCTCTCCGGACAGGAGCTGATCGTCCGGGAACTGGGGGCCACGGTGGTCGAGGAGTTCACGAACGAATAGCCCGGCCTCATGTGCGGCCCGGGGAGTACGGGGTCTTCTTGGAGGAACATCCAGCTCACGATCCGCCCTCCCTTCGGAAGCCCGCACAAAGGAAACCCGGCGTCTCCCGTTAGGCTGACCCCGTGAAGGTCCTCGTCATCGGCAGCGGCGCCCGCGAACACGCCCTGTGCCACTCCCTGTCCCACGACCCCGATGTCACCGCGCTGCACTGCGCCCCCGGCAACGCCGGCATCGCCGAGGTCGCCGAGCTGCACCAGGTCGACGCCTCGAACGGCGCCGCGGTCACCGAGCTGGCCACCCGCCTCGGCGCGGAGTTGGTGGTCGTCGGCCCGGAGGCCCCGCTGGTCGCCGGTGTCGCCGACGCCGTGCGCGACGCGGGCATCCCGGTCTTCGGCCCGTCCGGCCGGGCGGCACAGATCGAGGGCTCCAAGGCCTTCGCGAAGGACGTCATGGCGGCGGCCGAGGTGCCCACGGCCCGGTCGTACGTCTGTACGACACCTGAAGAGGCCGACGCGGCCCTCGACGCCTTCGGCGCTCCGTACGTCGTGAAGGACGACGGGCTCGCCGCCGGCAAGGGCGTCGTCGTCACCGACGACCTCGAAGCGGCCCGGGCCCACGCGGCGGCCTGCGAGCGCGTGGTCATCGAGGAGTACCTCGACGGCCCCGAGGTCTCCCTGTTCGCCGTCACCGACGGCGAGACGGTCGTACCCCTCCAGCCCGCCCAGGACTTCAAGCGCGCCCTGGACGGCGACGAGGGCCCCAACACCGGCGGCATGGGCGCGTACTCCCCGCTGCCGTGGGCCGAGCCGAAGCTGGTCGACGAGGTGCTGCAGACCGTGCTGCAGCCGACCGTGGACGAGATGCAGCGGCGCGGCACGCCGTTCTCCGGCCTGCTGTACGCGGGCCTCGCGATCACTTCTCGCGGTGTCCGCGTGATCGAGTTCAACGCCCGGTTCGGCGACCCCGAGACCCAGGTCGTGCTGGCCCGGCTGAAGACGCCGCTGGCCGGCCTGCTGATGGCCGCCGCCACCGGCAACCTCGCCCACCTGGAGCCGCTGCGCTGGAGCGACGACGCGGCCGTGACCGTGGTCGTCGCCTCGCGCAACTACCCAGGGACCCCGCGCACCGGCGACCCGATCACCGGACTCGACGAGGTCGCGGCCCAGGACGCCCCGCACGCGTACGTGCTGCACGCCGGCACCAGGCAGGAAGGCGACGCCGTGGTCAGCGCGGGCGGCCGCGTCCTGTCCGTGACGGCCACCGGCAAGGACCTCACCGAGGCCCGCGACCGTGCCTACACGGCCGTCGGCCGCATCCGCCTCGACGGCTCCCAGCACCGCACGGACATCGCCGCGAAGGCGGCAAGCGCGTAAGGGCCCCTCCCGCGTAGGGCCCCTCCCGCGTAGGGCTCTCCCGCGGGGCGGGAAACCACTTCGCCGCCGATGAACCCCTCAGGCCCCGGATCCGTCTCAGGATCCGGGGCCTGAAGTATGCGAGAGGCGGGGGCCTGACGCTCGTTTTCCGTCATCCACCTCTCCCCAAAGCCATTCCATCGAGTGACCGATGCCCTATCCGGCTGACGGGGGGCGGAGCCCCAACTAGGGTGCGGCGCAAGCGTTCCGGCACTTGGCCCACCGGCATTGCGATGTCAGTGACTGGTGCCACAGTGGGGGAGTGAGCAAGGGCAGCGTCGGGTCTACGGGGAGGGGGTGAGGTCGGTCGTGACCGGAATGGGTGTGGAGGCAGGCGCGCAGGCCGCGCGGGCACGGGCACTGGCCGTGCTGCGCATCCGCAGCCGTGCCCTGGCCGTCGCCCTGCTGCCGGCCGCCGTCGCCGTGATCCTTCTCGCGGGCACCGTGGGCGATCGCCTCGAAGGCCCGGTCTGGGACGCGGCCCGCTGGGCCATGACGCCGTTCGCGGTCCTCGTGCTGCTGGCCGCCGCCGGGGTCGCCCTGGTCGTCGCCCGGGCCCGGCCCGCCATGAGCCCGACCGTCCCGGTCACCGAGGAGGCGGCCCCCGACCTGTACCGGATGGTCCGCGACCTCGCCGACCGCCTCGACGTCCCCGCGCCCTCCGCGATAGCACTCACCCCGGACTGCGACAGCTGGCTGGAGGACCGCACCCACCCGTCCCACGCACCGCCCCCGGCCGAGGAGCACCACGACATCGCGGGTGCGGGCAGGCAGGCCCGTCGGCACCCGGCCGCGCCGGTCCTCGTCATCGGCTCCCCGTTCCTGTGGTGGATGCGGGTCGGCGAGCTGCGCGCGGTCCTCGCCCCGGTCATCGCCGGTACGGGCCCCTCGGCCCACCCGGACATAGCCGCGGCCCGGCGTTTCGTCCGGGGCCTGGACGCCGCGGTGGCCGTGGCCTCGGAGCCTGGGCGTGACCCGGTGTCGCGGGCGGTGCTCGCCGGGGTCGGATGGGTCGCCCGGCTTCTGCTGCGCAGCTGCCGGGTCCACGCCGCCGAGCTGGAGCGGGGTGTGGCGGCCGCGGCGGCGGAGCGTGCACAGGCTGTGGATTACGGGCTGCGGATCGTCGCCCAGGAGCAGGTGGGCCTGGCCTACGCGGGCTGGGACCGGCTGCTGACCCGGGTCGCACTGCCCGCCTGGCGGATGGGCCGCTGGCCGTCCCGGCTGGACGCCGGTGTGGTCGCGGCGCTCACGGAGCTGTCCCGGCGCGACCGCCTGGCCGAGGGATTCGCCTCCCGGCTCGGCGAGCGGCCCGCCTGCGATCTCCTGGAGGAGCCGGGCACGGTCGACGAGGCCGCCTCCCTCCTCGCCGCCCGCCTCTTCCACGGCGGCCCCGCAGGGCCGGGACCCGACTGGTCGCCGGTGGACTGGAGCGAGTACCCGGACGAGGTCGTGGACCGCAAGTGGCGCCTCGACGCGGCCCGTCTCCACCGCGTCCTGGACGCGATGGGCGTCCGCCCCGCCACCGGCCCCACGGCTCCCGCCACCGTCGCCCCGACCCTGTCCCGCGTCCTCGACCACCTCACGGACGCGGGCCCCGCGTGGACGGCGGGGAATCCCGGAGCGGCCGGTCCCGCAGCGGGCTCCACCGGATCCGGGCCGGACAGCGCACCCTCCGAAGCCGCCGGTCCGCCCCCCGGCAGACCGGGCACCCCCGACGACGAGGACCTCGCCGGTACGACGGCCCCCAGCGCCACCCTCGCCGCCCGCCTCAGCGCCGAACTGGCCCGTGAGGAGGCCGCCCCCTCCCCGGCGGCCCTGTCACCCGCCTCACCGTCCCCGACCCCCGACCCCGTCGCCCACTGGGACGACCGGGCCCTCCCCCTCTTCCCCCTCCAGCCCCCGCGCACGGCCAGGGAGCTGCTCGCCGACCACCTCACCGCGATGGTCTGCTGCGCCGCGATGGACACCGCCGGTGCGACCCCGGGCCTGGACTGGCTGGACGGCCCGACCCTCCTCATCGACGGTGAGCGCACGGCCGACCTGGCGCCCAAGGTCCTCACCCTCATCGAGGACGGCGACGCCACGCCCCTGCGGGTCTGGCTGTCCCAGCTCGGCATACGCCCGGAGAAGCCGGTCCGCCTCGGCTGAACACCGGAGCGCGAGCTTCCGGTTCTGGCCAATTCAAAACGAACAGTGACGAAGTGCGCGCTTTATGTGATGTGCTTGGACCGTTCGCGTGCATGGCAAGGGCTTGCGACATACGACAAGCACCTAAGCACGACGGCGTCGCACGGACCGCGGAACGCCGCACGCACCACACCGGCATGCACCACCACGGGGAACAGGGGAGGGGAGGCACCATGGGGTCGGAGCAGATTCGCCGCTGGGAGTCGGGAGCGCTGGCGCACGCCGTGACGGATCCCTTCGGACAGGGCCCCGTTCCGTGGCTGCGCGGCAACGTGACGTACTTCGACGACTCGGGCCAGGTCGTCCCCTGGTACGTGGACCAGGACGCGTCCCACCCGCCGACGAAGGGCAGCCGCTCGGGCGGCCCCCGCGCGGCCGACGACGCCAACCGCCAGATCAAGGGCTTCACCTCCACCGGCGCGGTCGCGCCGGGCGAGGCCATCGACTTCCACGTCACCGTCGACCCGCCGCAGCAGTTCGCCGTCGACATCTACCGCATCGGCCACTACGGCGGTGACGGCGCCGCGAAGATCACCACCAGCCCGCGGCTGTCCGGCATCGTCCAGCCCGCGCCGCTCACCGCGGACCGTACGGTCTCCTGCCACCACTGGTGGCTGTCCTGGCGCCTCCAGGTCCCCTCGTACTGGAACATCGGCGCGTACGTCGCCGTTCTCACCACCGCCGACGGCTACCGCTCCCACGTCCCCTTCACCGTCCGCCACGACCAGCCCGCCGACCTGCTGCTCGTGCTGCCCGACATCACCTGGCAGGCGTACAACCTCTACCCGGAGGACGGCCGCACCGGCGCCAGCCTCTACCACGCCTGGGACGAGAAGGGCCGTCTGCTCGGCGAGTCCGAGGCCGCCACGACGGTCTCCTTCGACCGCCCGTACGCCGGCGCGGGCCTGCCCCTGCACGTCGGCCACGCCTACGACTTCATCCGCTGGGCCGAGCGCTACGGCTACGACGTCGCCTACGCCGACGCGAGCGACCTGCACGCGGGCCGCGTCGACCCCACGCGCTACCGCGGCCTGGTCTTCCCTGGCCACGACGAGTACTGGTCGGCCGCCATGCGCGCCACCGTAGAACGCGCCCGCGACGCCGGCACCTCGCTGGTCTTCCTCTCCGCCAACTCCCTGTACTGGCAGGTGGAGCTGGGCCCCTCCCCGTCCGGCGTCCCCGACCGGCTGCTGACCTGCCGCAAGCGCCGGGGCCCGGGCAAGCCGGTGTTGTGGCGGGAGATCGACCGTGCGGAGCAGCAGCTCCTGGGCATCCAGTACGCCGGGCCCGTCCCCGAGCCGCACCCGCTGATCGTGCGCAACGCCGGGCACTGGCTGTGGGAGGCGGCCGGGGCGCACGAGGGCGAGGAGATCGAGAACCTGGTGGCGGGCGAGGCCGACCGCTACTTCCCGCGCACCCCGCTGCCCGAGCACGAGGAGCGCATGCTGCTCGCCCACTCCCCGTACACCGACAAGGAGGGCGTCCCACGCCACCAGGAGACGTCCCTGTACCGCGCTCCGTCCGGCGCCTGGGTCTTCGCATCCGGAACGTTCGCCTGGTCACCGGCCCTGGACCGCCCCGGCCACGTCGACAGCCGTGTCCAGCGGGCCACGGCCAATCTCCTCGACCGTATCTGCAAACGCGACTGACCCACTGTCCGTGATCAGGCTCGGATACGGGAGAATCGAGCCACTTGGACAGAACCACGGGGAGGCACCGTGTCCGGATTCGTCGAAAAGCCCGAGCCGATCCAGGTTCCGGGCCTGGTACATCTGCACACCGGCAAGGTGCGTGAGCTGTACCGGAACGAGGCGGGCGACCTCGTGATGGTCGCCAGTGACCGCATGTCTGCCTACGACTGGGTGCTGCCGACCGAGATCCCCGACAAGGGCCGGATCCTCACGCAGCTGTCCCTGTGGTGGTTCGACCGGCTCGCCGACCTGGTTCCGAACCACGTGCTGAGCACGGAACTGCCCGACGGCGCCCCCGCGGACTGGGCGGGCCGCACGCTGATCTGCAAGTCCCTGCAGATGGTCCCGGTCGAATGCGTGGCCCGCGGCTACCTCACCGGCTCGGGCCTCGCCGAGTACAACGAGACCCGCACGGTCTGCGGTCTCGCCCTGCCGGAGGGCCTGACCGACGGCAGTGAACTACCCGGCCCGATCTTCACCCCGGCCACCAAGGCCGCCGTCGGCGAGCACGACGAGAACGTCTCCTACGAGGAGGTCGCCCGCCAGGTCGGCGCGGACACCGCGGCCCGGCTGCGCCAGGCGACCCTCGCCGTCTACTCCCGGGGCCGTGACATCGCCCGGGAGCGGGGCATCATCCTCGCGGACACGAAGTTCGAGTTCGGCTTCGACGGCGATGACCTGGTCCTCGCCGACGAGGTCCTCACCGCGGACTCCTCCCGCTTCTGGCCGGCCGACCAGTGGCAGCCGGGCCGTGCGCAGCCGTCGTACGACAAGCAGTTCGTCCGGGACTGGCTGACCTCGGCGGAGTCCGGCTGGGACCGCAAGAGCGAGCAGCCGCCGCCCGCCCTGCCCCAGCAGGTCGTCGACGCCACCCGCGCCAAGTACGTGGAGGCGTACGAGCGCCTGACCGGCACGAACTGGTCGTAGGACACGAAGAAGCCCCCCGGCGGAACCGGGGGGCTTCTCGATGGAGCGAACGACGAGGTTCGAACTCGCGACCTCAACCTTGGCAAGGTTGCGCTCTACCAACTGAGCTACGTTCGCATGCGCCGTGGCGCGAGAACCACTATACCCAACCTCGCTCCCGCGCGAGCCGTACCGCCGCATGCCGGTTCTCCGCGCCGAGCTTCGAGACGGCCGACGACAGATAGTTCCGCACGGTCCCCTGCGACAGCGCGGCCCGCTCGGCGATCTCCGCGACGGGGGCACCGTCGGCGGCGAGTTCCAGGACCTCGGCCTCCCGCGCGGTCAGCGGTGAGTCCCCGGCGGCGATCGCGTCGGCGGCCAACTCCGGGTCGACGTAACGGTTCCCGGCGTGCAGCGCCCGGATGAGCTCCGCGAGCCGCTGCGCGCTCACGGTCTTCGGCACGAACCCCCGTGCCCCGGCCGCCAGCGCCCGCTTCAGATGCCCGGGCCGCCCGTGGCTGGTCACGATGAGCACCCTGCAGCCGGGCAGTTCGGTCCGCAGGGATGTGGCGACCTTCACACCGTCGGCGCCCGGCATCTGGAGATCCAGCACGGCGACATCGGGTTTGTGCGCCCGGGCCATCGCCAGCGCCTCGGGCCCGGTGGCCGCCTCCGCGACGACGACGAGGTCGTCCTCCAGCGACAGCAGCGCGGCGAGCGCCCCCCGGATGAGGTGCTCGTCATCGGCGAGCAGCAGTCGCACGGGTTCCACGGTCGTCACGGCGTGACCTCACTCACAGATGCGACGGCGGCCGGGACGGCGCCGGTGGGGCCGGACCGCGACGGCAGTGGAATCTCCGCCGTCAGCCGGAACAGCCCCTCCCCCGCGGGCCCTGCCTTCAGCGTCCCGTCGAGCTCCGCCAGCCGTTCCCGCAGCCCGGTGAGCCCCGAGCCGGACGGCCCGGTCCCGGACTCCGGCCCCGCCTCGCTCACCCCGTCGTTCTCCACGGACAACACCACCCGCCCCTCCGGCAACTGCAATCGCACCGCACACCGCCGCGCATCCCCGTGCCGCAGGACGTTCGTCGCGGCCTCCCGCACCACCCACCCCAGGGCGGACTGCACCGCCGCGGGCAGCCCGGCCGCCGTCGCCCCGTCGACCGTGCAGTCGATGCCGGCCGCCGTCAGCACCCCTTGCGCCCCGGCGAGTTCCGAGCCGAGGTCGGCCTCCCGATAGCCGCGCACGACCTCCCGGACCTCCCGCTGCGACTCCTGCGCGAGCCGCTGCACCTCGACCATCTGCGGCACGGCCTCGGGCCGCCCCCGCTGGGCCAGCTGCACGGCCAGCTCGCTCTTCAGGGCGATCACCGCGAGGTTGCGCCCCATGACGTCGTGCAGATCCCGCCCGAACCTCAGCCGCTCCTCGGCGACGGCGAGCCGGGCCCGGGTCTCGCGGGCCTCGTCGAGCTCGTAGACGGCGTTCAGCAGCCACACCGAGAAGATGGCCGTGAAGGCGATGACCACGCCGCCGATCAGCACGATCAGCGCCGTGAAGAGGGCCGTCAGAGCGGGGGCGCCCAGCGCGGACGTCACGACCCAGGTGCCCGCCGCGAAGCCGCCGGCGATGCCGAACGCGCGCCGCCGGGAGCGGACGCCGAGCGCGATGATGCCGGGGCCGAAGATCAGGATCACTCCGAAGACGCCACCGGCGGCGGTGTCCACGCCCTCGCGGTCGGGTCCGTGCTCGGCGAGTCCGATCGCGGCGGCGGCGATCGCGGCGGTGACGGCGGCCAGTGTCCACAGCAGTCCGGTGGGCTGGGGCCTGCGGCCACGGGTCCAGTCGATCGCCCGGGAGACGGTCACGAAGCAGAGGCCGGCGTGCACGGCCACCACCAGCATGGCGGCACCGCCCAGCCGTATCCCGAGCGGGGCCACGGATGTGAGCCCGACGGAGAAGAACTCCATCACCGCGAAGAAGTGGAACGACCACCGCGTGTACGTCTCGACCTTCTCCGGCGTGGTCTTGTGCCGCCACCACCTGCCCGGCGTGCGCATGCGCCCCGTCACTCCCCTTCGGTCAACGCCGCGGTTCCCAGCGGAACCACCGCCGTACAGCAAACACCGCGATGAGGATCCAGGCCATGGCGGTCGCGAGAGCGCCCAGCGCCTCGTACGCGGAGAGGTCACCGGTCCAGCCGCCGCGCACCAGCGTGACGACGGGCGTCAGCGGCAGCAGTTCGAGGACCGAGGCCACCCGGTCCGGGAACAGTTCCAGCGGTGTGAACATGCCGGAGCCGATCATCGAGACCATCAGCAGCGGCATGGGCGTGACCTGGGCGCTCTCGCCGGTTCGGGTGAAACTCGCGGTGGCCGCGGCGAGGGCGGCGCTCATCACGAGTCCCAACAGCAGCCCGAGGACGACCAGATGCGGTGCCGACGGCGCGGACAGGTCCATCAGCACGGCACAACCCACCACCAGCAGCAGGCACTGCGCGAGCCCGGTGAGGACCGCCGGCAGTGACGTGCCCGCCAGGATCTCGACGTCCCGCAGCTCACCGGTGCGCAGCCGCTTGAGCACGAGTTCCTCACGCCGCACGACGAACGCGCCGACGAGCACGGAGTACACGGCGAACAACAGGGAGAAGCCGACCGCGGCGGGCAGCACCAGGGTGCCGGTGCTCAGCCCCGCCCCGGCGAGGTCCATGTCCTCGGACGCCGCCCGCACGCCGACCGGCATCACCAGCGGCACGAACAGGGCCGCGAAGAGCGCGCCCCGGGTCCGCCCGAGCAGGGTCAGTTCGGCGCGGGCCAGAGCGGTCATCCGGCTCAGCGGGGTCGTCGTCGCCGCTGCCGGGCGGGGCATCGTGTGCGTGGCGCTCATGCCGCGTACTCCTTCGTCGTCATGCCCATGGCCTGCTGCGTGGACGCGTGCTTGGCGATCCCGAGGAACGCCTCCTCCAGGGAGGCGGAGCGCACATCCAGGCGGCGCAGTCCGACCCGGGCCTGTGCGGCCCACACCAGCAGGCCGGTGGCCGTCCGCTGCAGTTCATGGGTGTGCAGCCGGACGATCCGGCCGTCGGCCTCGTGGCCGGTCACGCCCAGCTCGCCGAGCGGCGGGAGGTCGCCGACGAAGTAGCCGTCGGGCAGTTCGAAGGAGATCCGCGACGGCTCCGCGGCGGTCACCTCGGCCGGGGTGCCGGTGGTGGCGATGCGGCCCTCGTGCATGATCGCGAGCCGGTCGGCGAGGTTCTCGGCCTCTTCCAGGTAGTGCGTGGTCAGCAGCACGGTGGTGCCGCCGTCGCGCAGCGCGCTCACCAACTCCCAGGTGGCCCGGCGGCCTTCGGCGTCCAGCCCGGTGGAGGGCTCGTCGAGAAAGAGCACCTCGGGGTCACCGAGCAGGGCGAGGGCCAGGTCGAGACGGCGCCGCTGGCCGCCGGAGAGCTGCTTGACCCGGGTGCCGGCCTTCGCCTCCAGGCCGACCAGCGCCAGTACCTCCGCGGGGGGCCGGGCCCCGCTCACGCATCCGGCCCACATCCGCGCGGTCTCGGCGACGGTGAGCTCGGAGGGGAAGCCGCCTTCCTGGAGCATCACGCCGGTGCGGGGCCGTACGGCGGCCCGGTCGGTGTAGGGGTCGTGCCCGAGGACGCGTACCCGTCCGCCGGCCGGCTGTGCGAGTCCCTCCAGGAGTTCGACGGTCGACGTCTTGCCGGCGCCGTTGGTGCCGAGCAGCGCGAAGATCTCCCCGCGCCGGACGGAAAAGCTGATTCCGCGTACCGCCTCGAACCCGCCCCCGTACACACGTCGCAGGTCAGTGACCTCAATCACGTGTTCGTGTCCGTTGGTTTCCATGCTCCCAGCGTCCCGGCCGTACGGGCCCGCAAGCAGTGCGCGCTGTCATCACTCGGTATGACAAATGTCAGAAGCGGGGAGCACCACGCGAAGAAGCCCCGGTCCTGAAGGACCGGGGCTTCTTTCCCGAGCGGACGACGAGGTTCGAACTCGCGACCTCAACCTTGGCAAGGTTGCGCTCTACCAACTGAGCTACGTCCGCGTTTGCTCCCGATCAGCTTTCACTGACCGGTGCGGGCACCAGCCTACCTGATCCTCCCCCAAGGAGGGACCGGTAGGCGATGCAGAGCGGGTGACAGGAATCGCACACTGCGCCTTCCCCCTGGAAGGGGGATGTTCTACTACTGAACTACACCCGCATGTTTCCGTGAGCTGGGCCTTTCGGCCTCGCCCCTCGGCGTGCTCCAGACTCTAGCTGATCAGCCGGGGTGCTGCGCAAGTCGGTTGCCGCGAGGGGCGGGTGAGCGGGCACGGTCCGGGCCCGGCGGGCCGTCACTGCGCGGCGGTGAACGCCTCGTAGACCTTCTTGGGGATGCGCCCGCGCGCGGGAACCTCCATCTTGTTGGCCTGGGCCCAGGCGCGCACGGCCGACGGGTCGGGGGCGACCTCCGTCTGCCGGTACGCCTTGCCCGAGCGGGACCGCTTGCGGCCGGCTTCCACGTAGGGCGCGAGTGCCTTCCGCAGTTCTCCGGCGTTGACTTCGCTCAGGTCGATCTCGTACGACTTGCCGTCCAGTCCGAAGGCGATCGTTTCCGTCGCTTCCGAGCCGTCGATGTCGTCAAAGAGAGTGACCACGACCTTCTGCGCCACGAATATCGGTCCCTTCATGCGGCACTATGCCAATTCATTTGTACAGTGCCCGGCAATACATTGTGAAGCCCGACTAAATCCTTCTGCGTGTCCAAAAGCAAGAGGGAGCGCAGCCACTTCATTGGAAGGGTGGTCGCGGGAGACGGGCGGGCGCAATAGGTTTCGGGTGTCGATCCGGGATCTTTCCCGAAAATTTCGTGTGTGGGTCCGTCGATGCCGGATCGTGATGACGGTCACGTGGTTTCCTACAAGTCAACGCGCGTAGAAATTTTGTGCGGGTAGTCTGAAGGGACCTGCTCAGCACCACACACCGGGAGTGCCAGTGGCACGCGTCGTAGTCGACGTCATGCTCAAGCCGGAGATCCTCGACCCCCAGGGCCAGGCGGTGCAGCGCGCACTGCCGCGGCTGGGTTTCCAGGGGATCTCGGACGTCCGCCAGGGAAAGCGTTTCGAACTGGAAGTTGACGGGCCGGTCGACGAGGCCGCCCTCGCCCGCATTCATGATCTTGCGGAGTCCTTCCTCGCGAACACCGTGATCGAGGACTTCACGATCCGGGTCGAGGAAGTCGCGGAGGCCGCGAAGTGACCGCTCGTATTGGCGTCGTCACTTTTCCCGGCAGTCTGGACGACCGTGACACACAGCGCGCGATCCGCGTCGCGGGCGCCGAGCCGGTCGCCCTGTGGCACAAGGACAAGGACCTCAAGCAGGTCGACGCCGTGGTGCTGTGCGGTGGTTTCTCCTACGGCGACTATCTGCGCGCCGGGGCCGTCGCCCGCTTCTCGCCGGTGATGGAGCCCCTGCTGGAGCAGGCGAAGGCCGGTCTGCCGGTGCTCGGCATCTGCAACGGCTTCCAGATCCTCACCGAGGCGCACCTGCTGCCGGGCACGATGCTCCGCAACAACCACCTGCACTTCATCTGCCGCGACCAGAAGCTGCGGGTGGAGAACGCCGGGACCGCCTGGACCACCGACTACTCGGCCGGCCAGGAGATCCACATTCCGCTGAAGAACAACGACGGGCAGTACGTCGCCGACACGTACACGCTCGACAAGCTGGAGGCCGAGGGCCGTGTCGCCTTCCGGTACCTCGACTTCAATCCCAACGGCTCACAGCGGGACATCGCCGGCGTCAGCAACGAGGCCGGAAACGTGGTCGGCCTCATGCCGCACCCGGAGCACGCCGTGGAGCCGCTGATCGGTACGGGTCGTACCGACGGCCTGCCGTTCTTCACCTCGATCCTCAAGAAGCTGGTCAACGCATGAGCCGGACGCCTCTGGACACGGTCGAGCACGCGGCCGCGACCCCCGACGTCGAGCTGCCCTGGGCCGAGCTGGGCCTGAAGAAGGACGAGTACGAGAGGGTCGTCGAGATCCTCGGCCGCCGCCCCACCGGCGCGGAGCTGGCCATGTACTCGGTGATGTGGTCCGAGCACTGCTCGTACAAGAGCAGCAAGGTGCATCTGCGCCAGTTCGGCGAGAAGGCCCCCGAGTCCGACGCGATGCTCGTCGGCATCGGCGAGAACGCCGGTGTCGTGGACGTCGGCCAGGGCTACGCGGTCACCTTCAAGGTCGAGTCGCACAACCACCCGTCGTACGTCGAGCCCTACCAGGGCGCGGCCACCGGTGTCGGCGGCATCGTGCGCGACATCATCGCCATGGGTGCCCGGCCCGTCGCCGTGGTCGACCCGCTGCGCTTCGGCGCCGCCGACCACCCCGACACCAAGCGCGTCCTGCCGGGTGTCGTCGCGGGCATCGGCGGCTACGGCAACTGCCTGGGCCTGCCGAACATCGGCGGCGAGGTCGTCTTCGACGCCTGCTACCAGGGCAACCCGCTGGTCAACGCGGGTGCCATCGGCGTCATGCGGCACGAGGACATCCACCTCGCGAAGGCGTCCGGCGCCGGCAACAGGGTCATCCTCTACGGGGCCCGCACCGGCGGCGACGGCATCGGCGGCGCGTCGATCCTCGCCTCCGAGACCTTCGACGACGCCAAGCCGTCGAAGCGCCCGGCCGTGCAGGTCGGCGACCCCTTCCAGGAGAAGCTCCTCATCGAGTGCACCCTGGAGGCCTTCAGGGAGAAGCTGGTCGTCGGCATCCAGGACCTGGGCGCGGCGGGCCTGTCCTGCGCCACGTCCGAGCTGGCGTCCAACGGCTCCGGCGGCATGCGCGTCACCCTGGACGACGTACCCCTGCGCGACTCGACGCTCTCGCCCGAGGAAATCCTCATGAGCGAGTCGCAGGAGCGTATGTGCGCGGTCGTCGAGCCGGAGAAGGTCGACCGCTTCCTGGAGATCTGCGAGAAGTGGGACGTCATCGCCACCGTCATCGGTGAGGTGACCGACGGCGACCGCCTCGAGATCTACTGGCACGGCGGCAAGATCGTCGACGTCGACCCGCGCACGGTCGCGCACGAGGGCCCGGTCTACGAGCGCCCCTACGCCCGCCCGTCCTGGCAGGACGAGCTCCAGGCCGACGACGCGAACAAGCTGCCCCGGCCGGCGACCTCCGAGGAGCTGAAGGACCAGGTCCTGAAGCTGGTCGGCTCCCCGAACCAGGCCTCCAAGTCCTGGATCACCAGCCAGTACGACCACTTCGTGCAGGGCAACACCGTCCTCGCCCAGCCCGAGGACTCCGGCATGATCCGGATCGACGAGGAGACCGGCCTCGGCGTGGCGATCGCCACCGACGGCAACGGCCGGTACGCCAAGCTCGACCCGTACCACGGCGCCCAGCTGGCCCTGGCGGAGGCGTACCGCAACGTCGCCACCACCGGCGCCAAGCCGCTCGCCGTCTCGGACTGCCTGAACTTCGGCTCGCCCGAGGACCCGGCGGTGATGTGGCAGTTCGCGGAGGCCGTGCGCGGTCTGGCGGACGGCTGCCTGCAGCTCGGCACCCCGGTGACCGGCGGCAACGTCTCGCTCTACAACCAGACGGGCGAGGCCGCCATCCACCCGACCCCGGTCGTCGCGGTCCTGGGCGTCATCGACGACGTGGCCCGCCGCACCCCGGTCGCCTTCCAGGAGGAGGGCCAGCTGCTCTACCTCCTCGGCGACACGCGTGAGGAGTTCGGCGGCTCGGCCTGGTCGCAGGTCGTGCACGACCACCTCGGTGGTCTGCCGCCCAAGGTCGACCTGGAGCGGGAGCGGCTGCTCGCCGAGATCCTGATCTCCGCCTCCCGCGACGGCATGATCGACTCCGCGCACGACCTGTCCGACGGCGGTCTGATCCAGGCGGTCGTCGAGTCGGCGCTGCTGGGCGGCAAGGGCGCCCGCCTGATCGTCCCGGACGGCCTGGACGCCTTCACCTTCCTGTTCTCCGAGTCGGCGGGCCGCGCTGTCGTGGCCGTGCCGCGCTCGGAGGAGGTCCGCTTCAACGACATGTGCGGTGCGCGGGGCCTGCCCGTCACCCGCATCGGTGTCGTCGACGGTGACGTCGTGGACGTCCAGGGCGAGTTCGCGCTCACCCTGTCCGAGCTGCGCGAGACGCACGAGGGCACGATCCCGGCGCTGCTGAAGTAGGCAAACGCTCCGAAGCCCGCGCTCATCACCCGTCAACGACACGGTCCCCGCAACCTCCAGAATGTCTGGGTGTTGCGGGGACCGTTAGAACCCGAGTCCGCCGGGCGGGGGCTTCGCCGTGCCCGGACAGACAGGCCTCGACCCCTTGAGTGTAATTACGTAGTTCCGTAATATCGAACCGTGGACCTCGAGCAATTCGCACAACGCGTCGCCGACCTCGAACGCCGCATGGCGGCCCTGGAAGGTACCCAGCCCACCGGCCCCCGCATCGACGGGAGCGACTTCTGGGCCCTGAACGAGCTGAAGGATCAGCTGTCGGAGGCAGGGGCGGCCGGCGGCGGTGTCCTCTACACCGGCTCCGTGCGCCTGCCGACGGGCGAGGAGTACGCCTGGCAGATGACCGCCCTCACCCAGGACCTGCTGGAGGACGAGTGGAAGACGGCCGCCGAGTCGTTCGCCGCGCTCGGCCACCCGGTCCGGATCCGTCTGCTGCGCGAGATCCTCGGCGGCCGGCGCACCGCAGCCGAACTCGCCGAGCCGGACGAGGTCGGCACGACCGGCCAGATCTACCACCACCTGCGCCAGCTCACCGCCATGGGCTGGCTGCACACGACCGGCCGGGGCCGCTACGAGGTCCCGTCGGCGAGGGTCGTGCCGCTGCTGGTGGCACTGGCGACGACCCGCCCGTAGCAGCGACGGAACCGGGGGACGAATGTCCGCACGCAAGATCGGCACGATGGCCTCCCGAGGCCTTCAACTGGGCTTCATCGCCCTGGTGATCGTCCATGTCTGTCTCGGCTGGAGCTACAACGTCCTGTGGGACTTCCTGCCTCTGGTCCTGGCCTACGCCGTCATCACCGTCACCAACCGCTGGGGCGGCGCCCCGGACAGCCCCGGCGTCGCCCGCGAGCCCCTGGAGGTCGCCTCGCCCGTCTCCGGCCGCTGGTCCGCGCTGAACAGCCCGGCCGACCGCACCCCCAGCCACGGCATCCACTCGCACGGGCAGACGTACGCCATCGACGTCCTCGCCGAGCCCGAGCCGGGTGCCCGCCCCGGGTTCAGCCCGCTGTGGCCGCTCGCCCGCCGCCCGCACGACTTCCCGGCGTTCGATGCCCCGGTCCTCGCGACCGCCGACGCCACGGTCGTACGGGTCGGCGACGGACAGCGCGACCACCTCAGCCGCACCTCACTGCCCGGCCTGCTGTACCTGATGCTGATCGAGGGCTCGGTGCGCGAGATGTCCGGCGTCGACCGCATCCTCGGCAACCACCTCGTCCTCGACCTGGGCGACCACACCTACGCCGTCTACGCCCACCTGCGGCGCGGCTCCCTCACTGTCCGCGAGGGCGACCGGGTCCAGGCCGGGCAGGTGGTCGCCCGCTGCGGGAATTCCGGCAACTCCTCCGAGCCGCACCTGCACTTCCAGTTGATGGACGGCCCGGACCCGGACGCGGCCCGGGGTGTCCCCTTCACCTGGCGGGGCATCGGCGTGCCCCGCAACGGGGAGACCTTCGACGCACCCGAGGCGACCGCCGCCCTAGGCTGACCGGGCAGCCGGTTCGTCCCCCGGGCACCCGGCCGGATCTGGCCCGCGCTGGCGGAGGCGGCCACCATCGGGGCACTGTTCGGCACCCCGGTGGCGGCCGCCCTGGCGATCTCCGAGATGCTGGCCCGCCGGGAGACCCGCGGCATGCTGTGGGACAACCTCTTCGCGCCGCTGACCGCCGCCGCCGCCGGCTCCCTGACCGTCACCCTCCTCCACCGCCCGACCTTCGGCCTGGGCCTGCCGTCCTTCGGCCGGGCGGGATGGTCCGACCTGCTGGCGACGGTCGTGATCGCCGCGGTGGGCGCGCTGCTCGGCATGTGCGCCGTGCGGGCCCTGCCGTACGCCCACGGGGCCTTCCAGTGGCTGCGGCACCCGATGCTGATACTCCCGGCGGGCGGGGTCGTGCTCGGCTGCCTCGCGGCGGCGGGCGGTCATCTGACGCTGTTCAAGGGCCTCGACGAAATGGCCACGCTGGCGCACGACCCGAACGGCTGGTCGGCCGGGGAGTTCGCCGTCATGACGGTGGTGAAGCTGGCCGCGCTGGTCGTCGCCGCATCCTGCGGCTTCCGCGGCGGGCGGATCTTCCCCGCCGTGTTCGTCGGCACCGCCCTCGGCCTGTGCGCGCACGCCCTGGTGTCCGGAGTGCATCCCTCGGTGGGCGTGTCCGCCGGTGTGCTCGGGGTGCTGCTGGCGATCACGCGGCAGGGCTGGATCAGCCTGTTCGTCGCCGCGGTGCTGGTCGCCGAGCCGGGGATCTTCGCTCTGCTCTGCGTCGCCTCGCTGCCGGCCTGGCTGCTGGTGACGGGCCGGCCGCAGATGCAGCTGCGCGAGGACGGCACGTCCGTCCGCTGACCCCCTCCCCCTCCCCTTCTCGAACCCACCCCTGGAGGCACCCGTGCCGTTCCCCGAAGGCACCCCGCGAACCGGCGAGAGCCGCCTGTCCGTCAACCCCTTCTACGGCCCCGCCAACCCCCTGGGCGACATGGCCGAGGCCCCGCCCACCCACCGGCTCCCGGACCCGCCCATGGCGCCGGCGACCGCCTATCAGCTGGTGCGCGACGAGCTGATGCTCGACGGCAACGCCCGGCTCAACCTCGCCACCTTCGTCACCACCTGGATGGAACCCCAGGCGGGGGTGCTGATGGCGGAGTGCCGGGACAAGAACATGATCGACAAGGACGAGTACCCGCGCACCGCCGAGCTGGAGCGGCGCTGCGTGGCGATGCTCGCCGACCTGTGGAACGCGCCCGACCCGTCGAGTGCCGTGGGGTGTTCGACGACCGGGTCGAGCGAGGCGTGCATGCTCGCCGGGATGGCGCTGAAGAGGCGCTGGGCGAAGCGCAACGCCGACCGTTACCCCACGGCCCGGCCCAACCTGGTCATGGGCGTCAACGTGCAGGTCTGCTGGGAGAAGTTCTGCAACTTCTGGGAGGTGGAGGCCCGGCTGGTTCCCATGGAGGGGGACCGCTTCCACCTGGATCCGCAGGCCGCGGCCGGGCTGTGTGACGAGAACACCATCGGCGTCGTCGGGATCCTGGGCTCCACCTTCGACGGGTCCTACGAGCCGATCGCGGACCTGTGCGCGGCGCTGGACGCGCTGCAGGAACGGACCGGGCTGGACGTCCCGGTGCACGTGGACGGGGCATCCGGGGCCATGGTGGCGCCGTTTCTCGACGAGGACCTGGTGTGGGACTTCCGGCTGCCCAGGGTGGCGTCGATCAACACCTCGGGGCACAAGTACGGGCTGGTCTTCCCGGGCGTCGGCTGGGCGCTGTGGCGGGACGCCGAGGCCCTGCCGGAGGAGCTGGTGTTCCGGGTGAACTACCTGGGCGGCGACATGCCGACGTTCGCGCTCAACTTCTCCCGGCCGGGCGCGCAGGTCGTGGCGCAGTACTACACGTTCCTGCGGCTCGGGCGGCAGGGCTACCGGGCCGTGCAACAGGCCGCGCGGGACGTGGCGACGGAGCTGGCCGGGCGGGTCGAGGCGCTCGGCGACTTCCGGGTGCTGACCCGGGGCGACGAACTGCCGGTGTTCGCCTTCACGACCGCGCCGGACGTGACGGCGTACGACGTCTTCGACGTCTCCCGGCGACTGCGCGAGAGCGGCTGGCTGGTGCCCGCGTACACCTTCCCGGCCAACCGGGAGGACCTGTCCGTGCTGCGGGTGGTGTGCCGCAACGGCTTCTCCGCCGACCTCGCGGAACTGTTCGCGCAGGACCTGGAACGGCTGCTGCCGGACCTGCGCCGGCAGCCACGGCCGCTGACCGAGGACAAAGACGCGGCGACCAGCTTCCACCACTAGCGGCTCAGCCGCGTGTACTTGGCCTGCCGGGTCGGCGGGCCGACCGCTGGTACTTCGCCTGCCGGGTCGGCCACGGGTACTTCGCCTGCCGCGGTCGGCGGCCCGGCCGCCCGCACTCCGCCTGCCCGGGTCGGAAGCTCAGGCCACCCACCCCTGCCAGCCGGAGCCAGCGGCTCAACCACCCCTGCCCGCTGGCCCGGGCCAGCGCCGCAGCCGCCCGTCCCCGCTGCTGGAGCCGACGGCCAGCCGCAGGTACTTCGCCTGCCGCGGTCGGCGGGTCGGCCTCCCGAACCCCGTCCGCCCGGGCCGACCACACGGCCACCCCAACCTGCCCGCCACGGTCACCGCCGCCCCCCCCCGGAGAAAAGTAGAGCGGCGGGTAGGGTAAGAAG
>NZ_JBEXSH010000059.1:0-19456 GCF_040613555.1 Streptomyces sp. NPDC006265 | reverse complement strand
CCCGCCGCGCCGGCGGCCTACGCCATGCCGGCCATGACGGGCGGGGACCCCTTCTTCGGCGGGCAGAAGGTCATCGACGTGTTCGGCCCGGCCGCCAAGGCCATACCGGCCAGCTACGAGGCGCCCGCCGACGCCGCCGTCATGGCTCCGTTCATGACCGAGCTGTCCAGCATCGAGGCCAAGGGCAAGAAGCCCGAGGACGCCTGGAAGGACGCGGTCGCCCAGGCCAAGCAGGTCGCCCGGCGACAGGGGGTGAACTGAGGTGTCGTCGCCTCCGGTCACCGGTTCCGCCGCGGTGCCCCGGCACCACGGCGGTCCGGGCCCGGCCCGCTTCCGCCCGCGGCGCACGGCGCCCGCGGGGGCCGTGCGGCCAGAGCGTCGCGGTGTGCTGTCCCACTGGCGGCAGTACCTCGCGATCTCGCCGTTCTTCCTGATCTTCGGCGTCTTCTCGTTCTTCCCGGTCTTCTACTCGCTGTACCTCGCCTTCCAGCGCTGGGACGGCCTGGGCACCGTGCAGTTCGTGGGACTGCAGCAGTTCCGGTTCCTTCTGGACGACCCGGTCTTCTGGCTGTCGATCCGCAACACCCTGGTGATCTGGGTGCTGTCCACCGTCCCCACGCTGTTCGGCGCCCTGGTGCTGGCGACGCTGCTGCACTCGGTCCGCCGGTTCAAGGGCTTCTACCGCATCGCCCTCTACGTACCGAACGTCACCTCGATCGTGGCCGTGTCGATCTTCTTCGGCGCGGTGTTCAGCAACAACTTCGGTCTGGTCAACGCGATCCTGGGCACGGTCGGGATCTCGCCCGTGCCGTGGCTGAGCAATCCGTGGCTGATCAAGCTCGTCATCGCGCTGCTGATGACCTGGATGTGGACCGGCTACAACATGATCATCTACCTGGCCGGTCTCCAGGCCATCCCCACCCAGATCTACGAGGCGGCCAGGCTGGACGGCGCCGGGCCGATCCGCACGTTCTTCCAGATCACCATGCCGATCATGCGGCCCATCATCCTGTTCACCGTCATCATCTCGACCATCAACGGCCTGCAGAGCTTCAGCGAACCCCAGGTCCTGTTCGGCAGCAACGCCGCCAACCCGAACCTCGGCGGCCCCGGTCAGGCGGGCCTGACCACGCTCCTGTACTTCTACCAGTCGGCCTTCGTCAACAACGACTACGGCTACGGCGCGGCCATCGTGTGGGCCTTCTTCGTACTGATCATGGTGCTGGTCGTCGTCAACTGGCGTCTGGTCCAGCGCGGGAGGAAGCCATGACCGCAGTGGTCCCCAGGCGGTCCCGGCGCCCCAAGGGCCTGACCGCGCACATCGTCCTCGTCCTGGCCGTCCTGATCTCGGTCTTCCCGTTCGTGTGGACGATCGTCATGGCGACGAACACCACCGAGGACATCTACAAGAGCCCGCCGAAGCTGACCTTCGGCTCCCACCTGCTGGAGAACGTCCGGCACGTGCTGGACACCGTCGACTTCTTCGGGTCGATGCTGAACACGCTCGTCGTCGCGACCGTCACCACCGTCCTGGTCCTGTTCGTCGACTCCCTGGCGGCGTTCGTCTTCGCCAAGTTCGACTTCCCCGGGCGCAAGGTGCTGTTCGCGATGCTGGTGGGGTTCATGATGCTGCCGCTCCAGCTGGCCGTCCTCCCGCAGTTCATCCTCATGTCCGACATCGGCTGGGTCGGCACGCTCAAGGCGCTGATCCTGCCCGCCCTCGCCAACGCCTTCGGCATCTTCTGGCTGCGCCAGTACATCGAGAACGGCGTCCCGGACGAACTGCTCGACGCCGCGCGCATCGACGGCGCCGGATTCCTCCGCCAGTACTGGAACATCGTGCTGCCGATGATCAAGCCCGCGCTGTCCTTCCTCGCCATCTACGCCTTCGTCGGGGCCTGGAACGACTACATCTGGCCGCTCGTCGTACTCAACGACCCCACCCACCTCACGCTCCAGGTGGCGCTGGCCCAGCTCCACGTCGGCCACACCACCGACTACAGCATGGTCATGGCCGGCGTGCTCATGGCGTCCGTGCCGCTGGTCCTGGTCTTCACGCTCTTCGCCCGCGGGTTCATCGCGGGGGCCACGGAGGGCGCGGTGCAGGGCAGTTGACGCGCCCGCGAAGGGGCGCGGGGCTGCATCGATGTGCGGCTCCGCCGCGTGGGCGCGACCGGCCACAACGGGCGCGCAGCCAAGAGCCGGCAGTCAATCCCCAGCTCGTAGGAGTCACACAAGAGAGGGCACACCCGTGACGGACGTCAATACCGAGGCCCGACGCGCCAAGGTCCTCGTCGTCGGCATGGACGGCCTGCGCTACGACCGCCTGACCCGGTCCCCCTCCACCGCACCCGTGCTGCACGCCCTGATGGCCGCAGGCGCCGTCGGCACGAGCCTGCTGCCCTACGGCCGGGCCGACGACGAGTCCTCGACCGGCACGGCCTGCACCGACTCCGGCCCCGGCTGGTCGAGCGTGCTGACCGGCGTGTGGCCCGACCGGCACGGGGTCACCGGCAACGATTTCAAAGGCGCCGACTACGCCCGCTACCCCGACTTCCTGACCCGCGCCGCCCGCGCCCGGCCCGGACTGCGCACGGCGGCCGCGGTGTCCTGGCCGGCCCTGGTCCGCCGCGGCACCCTGGGCCGGGCCATCGGCCGCCGTGTGCGCCACAACGGCGAATCCAGGGGCTACGAGACCGCGGACCGCCGCGTCGCCCGCACCGCACTGCGCTGGCTCACCACGTCCGACCCGGACGTGCTGTTCGTGTACTTCGGCGCCACCGACGAGGCCGGTCACGACACGGGCCCCCTCTCCCCCGCCTACGACCGGGCCCTCCTCGCCCAGGACGCCCATCTCGGGCGGCTGCTGGAGGCCATCGGCGCCCGGGCATCGGACCCCCGGCGCGCCGAGGAGCGCTGGACCGTGCTGGTCACCACGGACCACGGGCACCTCGACTCGGGGGGCCACGGCGGCGACTCGCGTGCCGAGCGGGAGGTCTTCGTCGTCCTCGCCGAACCGGGAGGACCCGCCCGGCCCGGAGGCACCCGGCTCCACGCACCCCGCCTCATCGACATCGCACCCACCGTCCTGGACCGTCTCGGCATTCCCGTGGATCCCGCCTGGGGGCTGCAGGGCCGTGTCCTGCCCGGGCCCACCGCACCGACTTCGGAATGGTCATGAACGACGCACCCCTCGATCCCCTGACAGCCCTGCGCCCCTGGGCGGCCCCCGAGGTGACCTCCTGGCGCCGGCTGCCGATGAACGCCGTCGACCGGCGCCCCGGAGCCGTCCCGCTCGACGGCGACTGGGGCTTCCAGCTGCTGCCCGCGCCGGACGCCCCGCTCGGGTTGGTCTGGTCGTCGTCGTACGTGCCCGGCGTGTGGACCATGCAGGGCACCCACGACCTCCCGCGGTACCTGAACATCCGCATGCCGTTCGCCGAGTTCCCGCCGGACGTGCCCGCCGCCAACCCGACCGGGGTGTACGAGCGTGAGGTGGACGTGCCGGCCGAGTGGGCCGGGCGGCGGATCGTGCTCCAGGTCGGGGCCGCCGAGAGCGTACTGCTGGTGCACGTGGACGGGCGGCCCGCCGGGATCTCCAAGGACTCGCACCTGGCCGCCGAGTTCGATCTGACGGGCCTGGTACGCCCCGGGGAGCGGGCCACCGTGCGCCTGGCCGTGGTGAAGTGGTCGGACGCCTCGCACATCGAGGACCAGGACCAGTGGTGGCACGGCGGGATCACCCGCTCGGTGCTGCTGTACGCCGTCGACCCGTTGCACCTCGCGGACGTGACCGTGCGGGCCGGGCGGGACGGCGATCTGCTGGTGGAGTGCCGGGTGCGGAACGCGGGCGGGGCGCTGCCCGAGGGCTGGTACGTCAGCGGGGAGCTGGACGGGCGGCTGCTCACGCAGGACGCGGAGTTCGACCGGGCCAACGCCGAGGACGAACGCGTCTCCGACTTCCTCGGCGAGACCCGGCTGCGCGCCGTCGTGCCGGACGTCCACACCTGGAACGCCGAGACGCCCGAGCTGTACGGCCTGACCGTCCGCCTCCACCGCGCCGACGGCACGGTCGCCGACACCTCCCGGCATCGCGTCGGCTTCCGCGACGTCGAGATCGTCGGGCGGAACCTGCTGGTCAACGGCGAGCGGGTGTTCATCCGAGGCGTCAACCGGCACGACTTCCATCCGCTGACCGGGCGGACGGTGACGTACGACGACATGCGCGCGGACCTCGTCCTGCTGAAGCGGTTCGGCTTCAACGCGATCCGCACCGCGCACTACCCGAACGACCCGGCCCTGTACGACCTGGCGGACGAGCTGGGCTTCTACGTCGTCGACGAGGCCGACATCGAGTCCCACGACCACGCGCACGAGATCGCCGACGACCCGAGCTACCTGGGCGCGTTCGTGGACCGGGTCGCACGGATGGTGCTGCGGGACAAGAACCACCCGTCCGTCATCGTCTGGTCGCTGGGCAACGAGTCCGACTACGGGGCGAACCACGACGCCGCGGCGGGCTGGGTGCGCCGGCACGACCCGACCCGGCCGGTGCAGTACGAGGGCGCGGCCAAGCGTGGCTGGGCGGATCCGGACCTGGCCTCCGACATCGCCTGCCCGATGTACGCCCCGCTGGAGGAGTGCCTCGCGCACGCCCTGTCCGGCACGCAGACCAAGCCGCTCGTCCAGTGCGAGTACGCGCACGCCATGGGCAACAGCAACGGCACACTGGCGGAGCATTGGGCGGCCATCGAGGCCACCCCGGGTCTTCAGGGCGGATTCATCTGGGAGTTCTGGGACCACGGCATCCTCCAGCGTGTGAACGACGGCAGACCTGCCGGGCGTGGGGGCGCCGGGCTCTATGACAACGGTGTCGCCGCGCCCGGGCACCGCTGGGCGTACGGCGGCGACTTCAGCGAGACGGACCACGACGGCGCCTTCATCGCCGACGGGGTCGTCTTCCCCGACCGCACCCCCAAGCCGGTGATGTTCGAGCACCGGGAGATCGCCGCGCCGGTGCGGATCGAGTGCTTCCGGCATGAGGGCGTCGTCCTGAGCAACCACCAGCACTTCCGGGGCCTGGAGTGGCTGTCCGGCGAGTGGGAGCTGTCCCTCATCGACGGCGCCACCCTGACGGCGCCCGCCGAGCTGCCCGTTCTGCGGCCCGGTGAGTCAGCCGCGGTGCCGCTGCCGTTCGCCGTGCCGGAGGACGGCGGCGAGGCGTGGCTGACCCTGCGGGTGACGACGGCCGGGGACGAGCCGTGGGCACCGCGCGGCACCGTGGTGTGCCTGCCGCAGGTCCGGCTGCGGGCGGCGCACCCGCCGGCGCACACCCGGGTCCCGGACAGCACGGTCGAGGTCGACGAGGACGGGCTGCTGGTCCATCCGCTGCTGACGGCCGCGCCCACCCTGTCGCTGTGGCGGGCGCCGACCGACAACGACGTACTGGGCGGCATGGCGGACCGCTGGCGGGACTGGGGGCTTCAGGCGCCCACCCGCGAGGTCGTCTCCGTGCGGCGGTCGCCCGGCCGGGTCGCCGTCGTGTCCGACTATGTCTGCGCCGGCGGGACCGTCCGGCACGAGCAGGTGCTGACCGCCGTGGCGGGCGGGCTGATCGTCGACGAGAGTGCCGAGCTGCCCGAGGCGCTGCACGACGTGGCCCGGGTGGGGACCGTGTTCGAAACGGTCGCCGGGCTGAACCTGCTGGAGTGGTTCGGGCAGGGCCCCTGGGAGTCGTATCCGGACCGGGCCGCGGGCCCGCCCGTGGGCCACCACCGCCTCCCGGTGGACGAGCTGTTCACGCCCTATCTGCGGCCGCAGGAGAGCGGCGGGCGGCATGGCGTACGGCGGTTCACGCTGTCCGCGCCCGATGCCACCGGCCTCACGGTGCGGCTGGACCGGGCCCGCCAGGTCTCCGTGACCCGGCATCGCGCCGCCGATCTCACCGCCGTGGCGCACCATGACGAACTGGTGCCGCGGGCCGGGTGCGTGGTGCACATCGACGCGGCGCACCGTGGACTGGGCACGGCCTCGTGCGGGCCCGACACCTTCGCTTCCCACCTCGTCGCGGCGGGCGTCCACCGCTGGAGCTGGACACTGCGCGTTCTCTGAGTTCCTCCCCTCTCAGTCACCCCATGGAGCACCCGTGTGCACTTCGCATGACCACGACCCGGGCGAGACGCCCCAGGCCGGTGCCGGACGACGCGGTTTCCTTCGTGCGACGGCGCTGCTCGGCGCGACCGCCGCGGCGGTGACCGCACTGCCGGCCGTCACCGCCGGGGCGGCGGCCTCGACGTGGCGCCCCGACCCGCACAGCCGCCGCTTCACCCTCGCGGTGATGCCGGACACGCAGTACCTCTTCGACGGGCCGAGCATCGACAAGGCGCCGGTCGAGGCCTCGCTGCGCTATCTGCTGGAGCACGGCCGGGAGGAGAACATCGTCTTCCTGTCCCACCTCGGTGACCTCACGCAGAACGGCGCGAAGGAGGAGTTCGCCGCGATCGGGGAGGCGTTCCGGCTGCTGGACCGGAGGGGCATCGGTTACAGCGTCCTGGCCGGCAACCACGACGTGAAGTCGCCGACGACCGACCAGCGCGGCAGCACCCCATACCTGGACGCCTTCGGGCCGCAGCGATTCGAGGGGCAGGGGACGTTCGGCGGGGCCTCCCCGGACGGCTACAACTCCTTCCACCTGTTCACCGCGGGCGGCCGGGAGTGGCTCGTCCTGGCGCTGGACTGGCGGCTGTCGCCGCAGGGCTACGCGTGGGCGAAGAGCGTGCTGGCGAAGCACCCGAAGACGCCGGTGATCCTCACGACCCACGAACTGGTCGTCGAGGACGACACGTTGTCGGACCACGGGCAGCGGCTGTGGGACCAGCTCGTCGAGGACCACGACCAGATCTTCCTCACCCTCAACGGCCACTACTGGCCGGCCGCCCGCGCGACCCGGAAGAACGCGGCCGGGCACGACGTCCATCTGCATCTGACGAACTACCAGAACCGCTACTTCGGCGGCGCTGCGATGATCCGCCTCTACCGCTTCGACCTGGACCGGGGCGTCATCGACGTGGAGACGGTCTCGCCCTGGATCCTCGGCCGGGCCGAGAAGGGGATCAACGAGCTGGAGCGGCAGGAGATGGAGCTGAGCGGCGACGCCGACCGGTTCTCCGTCGAGATCGACTTCGAGCGGCGCTTCTCCGGTATCGCGCCCGTGCCCGCCCGTCCGGCGCGGCCCGCCTCGAAGCTGCTCGTCCCGGGCACGGTGGCGTACTGGCGTTTCGAGAAGCCGGTCGACGGCACGAGCGGTACGGTCCGTGACCTGTCCGGGCGGGGCAACGACCTCTCCCTCGTCGCGGTCGGCGGCGGCGCGCTGGGCTGGTCCGCGGACCACCACCCCGACCAGCCGGGCCACGGCAGCCTGGAGTTCGAGGGCTTCAAGTCCCCGCTGAAGGGCGCGTATCTGAAGACGGTCGACGGGGCCCCGCTCAACGCGGCGACGTTCAAGGACGGTTACACCCTCGAGGCGTTCTACCGGCTGCCCGCCGACTGGGACCCAGGCCACAACGCCTGGTCGGGTCTGGTCTCCCGCACGGGCACGGGCGCCGCCGCCGGGAAGACCGCCGACGATCCGGACGAGCCGCTGGCCACGCTGTCGCTGTCGAACGACCGGGAACCGCAGTGGGCGATGCGCCCGCTCAACCAGCTGGGCATCGCCACCAACTGGGGCCAGGAGACGCCGCTGGAGACCTGGTGGCACCTCGCGGTCGTCAACGACGGCAAGCACACCACGCTGTACGTCGAGGGCTGTCCGGTGCTGCGCAACCCCAAGGCGCCCTCCGTAGGCATCACGTCCGTGGGACTGCCGTGGCTGCTGGGCGGCTACGAGTACGGCGGGACGATCGACCAGATCTTCCACGGCCGGCTCGGCGACGTGCGGATCGTCGCCCGGGCGCTGCCCGTCACCTCCTTCATGAACCACTGAGATCCCGAAGGGTTTGTCGATCATGACCGAGCAGCAACTGCCCACTTGGGCCGATCCGTCCGTCTCCCCTGCCGCCCTCGATCCGCAGGGCGTGTCCCGCCGTGGGCTCCTGCGCCGCGCGGGCCTGTTCGGCGCCGCGTTCGCCCTGGGCTCGGCGGCGACCACCCGGACTCCCGCCCTGGCCGCCGGCGACAGACGGCTGGGCGGCGAGGACCCGCGCCTCGCCTACCTCGTCGGCGACCACCACATCCACTCCGTGTACAGCCACGACGCCAAGTACACGTTCTCCCAGCTGGCCGCCGCGGGCGCGAAGTACGGCCTGGACTGGATGGTGTTCACCGAGCACTCCAACTTCGGCCACGCCGGCCACGGGGCCGCCCTGGAACACGAGGAGATCCTCAAGGCGCGTGCCGAGAACCCGCGTCAGCTGATCTTCCAGGGCCTGGAGTGGTACATCCCGGCCGCCGAGCACTGCACGGTGTTCACCGCACCCGGCCGGCACGAGGTCGACCTGCTCACCCGCTTCGAGAGCGCCTACGACGGCAAGCTCCTCGCCTACGACAAGGGCGGACCGGCCGACGCGGACACCGCCCGCAACGAGGCGCACGCGGTCAAGGGGATCAAGTGGCTGGCGCAGCAGCGCCGTTCGGGCTACGTCGACGACGTGCTGGTGCTCGCCAACCACCCCATGCGCCTGGGCATCGACTCCCCGCACGAGATGCGCGCCTGGCGGGACGCGGCGCCCGAGATCATGATCGGCATGGAGGGCGCGCCCGGTGCCCAGGGCGCGGCCATACCCGGCTGGAGGGGGGCCACATCGATCCGGGGTGAGTACGAGAACAAGCCGTCCGCGCAGTCCTGGCCCGGCTACCCGGCGGAGGCCTACCTGACGTACGGCGGCTTCGACTGGGCGACGGCGACCGTCGGCGGCCTGTGGGACTCGATGCTGGCCGAGGGCCGGCTGTTCTCGGTCACCACCAACTCCGACGCCCACCGGATCGTCTTCGACACCTGGAAGAACGGCGACTGGCAGCCCGGACAGAGCTTCGACACCACCGGCAAGCTGCCCGACCCGGTGAACACGGACACCCCGCAGCCGGGCAGCGACTTCTGGCCCGGCCAGTTCAGCCGCACCCATGTGGGCGTGACCCGCTACGGCTACCGCGCGGTGATGGCGGGGATGCGTGCGGGCCGGGTCTGGCTGGACCACGGGCATCTGCTCGACGGGCTCGACGTCCGCCTGGCCCGGGACCGCGACCGGGGCCGGGGCGTGACGCTCGGCGGCCGGCTGCGGGTACGCAAGGGCGAGAAGCTCACCCTGAACGTCACGGTGACGACCGCCTCGCGGCCCAACCCACAGGGGATCCTGCCCGGGTTGGCGCATGTGGACGTCGTCCGCGGGGCGGTGCGCGGCCCGGTCGCCGACCGCGACACCTGGATGGCGCCCGACACCCGGGTCGCCGCGTCGAAGGACGTCTCGGGCCGCAAGGGCACCTACACCCTGCGCATCCCGCTGACCGCGGGCGAGGAGTCCTTCTACGTCCGGCTGCGCGGCAGCGACGGCAACCGCAACGGCCCCGGCTGCCTCGGCGCATCGGTCGACCCGCACGGGCCGGTGCCGCACGCGCCCGGGGACGGTGACCCGTGGGCGGACACGTGGTTCTACTCCAACCCCGTCTTCGTCGACGTCGAGGGGTCCTGACCTCCGGGTACCAGCAGGTCACGGACTGATCGGGCGGAGGTACGGTGGGCCGCGTGACCGGTGAAGAGTCGCTGCGGCCCCAGTCCCTCATGCTGACGTTCCTGGGCGACCAGGTGCTCGGCCGCGACGTGTGCGTGTACTCGGGCAGCGTCATCGACGTGTTCGCCCGCGCCGGGGTCGGCGAGCAGGCCACGCGCTCCACGCTGAGCCGCATGGTGGGCCGTGACCTGCTGCGCCGGCAGCGCGAGGGCCGCCGCATGTACTTCGGGCTGACCGGACGCTCGGAGGCGGTGCTGCGCGACGGCGAGCAGCGCATCTGGCAGACGGGTGCCGTCAACCGGCACTGGGACGGCACCTGGACGCTGCTCGGCTTCTCGCTGCCGGAGTCCTGGCAGCGCCGGCGCCACGACCTGCGCTCCCAGCTGACCTGGAGCGGTTTCGGCCCGCTGTTCAACGGCCTGTGGATCGCCCCCGGCCAGGTCGACGTGTCGGCCCTGGTGGCCGAGCTCGGCCTGTCCGCCCACGTGAAGGTGTTCCGGGCGCACGCGGACACCGGCACGGACATCGGCCAGATGATCGAGGAGACCTGGGAGCTGTCCGACCTGGCCGGGCGCTACCAGGGGTTCGTGGGGCGCTGGCAGCCCTGGGAGGACGGCCTGCCGGACGCCGGTGACGCCCTCGTGCTGCGCCTGCGGCTGCAGACGGAGTGGCTGCAGATCGTCCGGCGCGACCCGCGGCTGCCCGTCGGACACCTGCCGGACGACTGGCCGGCCGAACAGGCCGAGAAGACGTTCCGGACCGTGCACGAACGTCTCTCACCGCTCGCCCGCGACGCCTCGGAACGCCTTCTGGAGCTGGTGCCCGCGCGTCCTCAGGCGTAGAACCGCGACAGGCTCTGCAGCACCGCGGCGGGCTTGGCGCCGCCCTCGATCTCGATGGCGCCCTCGACGGTGATCTGCACGCCGCCCGGCACCTCTTCGACCTCGGCGAGCTGCGCCGTCAGGCGGATGCGGGAGCCGACCTTGACCGGTGAGGGGAAACGCACCTTGTTGAGGCCGTAGTTGACCTTCGTCGTCACGCCCTGGACGTCCAGCAGCTCGGTGAACAGGGGGATGAAGAGGGAGAGCGTGAGGTAGCCGTGCGCGATGGGAGCGCCGAAGGGGCCCTCCTTGGCGCGCTCGGGGTCCACGTGGATCCACTGGTGGTCGCCCGTGGCGTCGGCGAAGGTGTCGATGCGCTCCTGTGTCACCTCGATCCACTCGCTGGTGCCGAGGTCGCTGCCGGCGAGCTTCTTGAGTTCGTCGAGGCCGTTGACGGTGATGCTCATGCGGATCCTTACTGGTTGCCGTAGCGGGTACGGACGCGGGACTTGAGGAGCTTTCCGGAGGCGGTGCGCGGGAGTTCGTCCGCGAGGACCACCGACTTCGGGATCTTGTACTTGGCCAGGCGGCCCGCGAGCGAGGCGAGCACCTCGTCGGGGTCGAGAGCGGCGCCCTCGCGGGGCACGACGACCGCGCGCGGCACCTCGCCCCACTTGTCGTCCGGCACCCCGATCACCGCGCACTCGACGATGTCCGGGTGGGCGAGGAGCCGGTCCTCGATCTCGGCGGGGTAGATGTTCTCGCCGCCCGAGATGATCATGTCCTTGATGCGGTCGACGATGTGGACGTAGCCGTCCTCGTCGACCTGGGCGGCGTCCCCGCTGCGGAACCAGCCGTCCGCGAAGGAGGCGGCCGTCTCCTCGGGCAGCCCCCAGTAACCGGGCATGACGTGCGGGCCGCGCACCACGACCTCGCCCACCTCGCCGGTGTCGACCGGCGACAGGTCCGGCCGGACGACGCGGACGTCGCTGAAGAAGTGCGGCACGCCCGCCGAGCCCGCCTTGCCGACGGCGTGTTCGGCGTCGAGGAAGAGCGTGCCGGGGGCGGCCTCCGTCATGCCGTAGCCCTGGAGGAAGGTCAGGCCGCGCTCCTGGTACGCGGCGATCAGCGGGGTGGGGACCGGGGAGCCGCCGCAGGTGAGGATGCGGAGCGAGGACAGGTCCGCGTCCGGCCAGCGCGGGTGGCGGGCCACCTGGTCGAACATCGTCGGCACGCCGAACATGAAGGTGATGCGGTGGCGTTCGACGAGGTCGAAGGTGGCGTCCGCGTCGAAGGCGTCGACCAGGACGCAGGTGCCGCCCTTGAGCAGGACCGGCAGGGTCAGCATGTTCAGGCCCGCCGTGTGGAACAGCGGGGCGGAGACCAGGGCGCGTTCGTCGGCGATCAGGTCGGTGTCGACGAGGACGTTGACCGCGTTCCAGGTGAGGTTGCCGTGGGTCAGCATGGCGCCCTTGGGGCGGCCGGTCGTGCCCGAGGTGTACATGATGATGCAGGTGTCGTCGGCGCCGACCGGTTCGTCGATCGGCTCCCCGGCCGCCTCGGCGACGGCCGCCTCGTACTCGGCGCCGGCCTCCAGGTAGACGCGGACGTCGGTGCTGCCGGGCAGGCCGGCGACCAGACCGGCGTAGGACGGGCCGTAGACGAGGGCCCGTGCACCGGAGTCGGCGAGCTGGTAGGCGATCTCGGGGCCGGCGAGGCGGATGTTGAGCGGGACGAAGACCGCGCCGAGCGTGCCGGCCGCGAAGAGGGCCTCCAGGTAGGAGGGGTGGTTCGGTCCGAGGTAGGCGATGCGGTCGCCGCGGCGCACGCCCCGGGCGCGCAGGGCGTGGGCGAGGCGGGTGGTCCGGTCGTACAGCGTGGCGTAGTCGGTGGACGTGTCGCCGTGGATCAGGGCGGTGCGATGCGGGGTCTTGCGGGCCCGGCGTGCGGGCCACGACCCCAGTCCCTCGTTGCGCATGTCACGCCCCTTACGGTTTCGTCAGCCCGAGCAGGCGGGCCGCGTTCTCCTTGAGGATCTTCGGCCGTACCTCGTCCTTGATCGTCAGCTTGCCGAAGTCGGCGAGCCAGCGGTCGGGGGTGAGGACGGGGAAGTCCGAGCCGAAGAGGACCTTGTCCTTCAGCAGCGTGTTCGCGTACTGCACGAGCTGCGGCGGGAAGTACTTCGGCGACCAGCCGGACAGGTCGATGTGCACGCCCGGCTTGTGTGTGGCGACGGCCAGGGCCTCGTCCTGCCAGGGGAAGGACGGGTGCGCCAGGATGATCTTCAGGTGCGGGAAGTCGGCCGCCACGTCGTCCACGTGGAGCGGGTTGGAGTACTTCAGCCGGATCCCGCCCCCGCCGGGGACCCCGGCGCCGATGCCCGTCTGCCCGGTGTGGAAGAGGGCGATCGCGCCCGTCTCCTCGATCACCTCGTACAGGTCGTACGCCACCGCGCGGTCGTTGGGGAAGAAGCCCTGGATGCTGGGGTGGAACTTGAAGCCCTTCACCCCGTACTCCTCGACCAGCCTCCGGGCCTGCTTGACGCCCGCCTTCCCCCGGAAGGGGTCGATGGAGGCGAAGGGGATGAGGACGTCGGCGTTGGCGGCGGCCGCCTCGGCGACCTCCTCGTTGGGGACGGGCGGGGTGCCGGTGGCGGACTCGGCGTCGACCGTGAAGATCACGGCGGCCATGTTCCGCTCGCGGTAGTACGCGGCAGTCTCCTCCAGGGTCGGCTTCCGCTTGCCCTCGACCTTGAAGTAGGCCGAGGAGGCATCGTGCAGGTCGTCGTCGAGGGAGGAGTGTCCTTGGGAGGACACCTCGGCGTGCGTGTGGACGTCGATCGCGACCAGGTCGTCGACGTTCATCGAGGGATTCATCACGCCTCCGGGAACTTCGGCGCCGGGATGCCGACCGACTGAAGCTCGGCACCGACCGAGGTGGGCCAGGCGTCGGCCAGCGTGTCCGGGGTCCAGCCGCCGTCGGCGTAGGCCGCCCTGATCTCCTGCGGATGCGACCAGAGTGCCACCTTGTCGCCACCGATGCCGACGCACTGACCGGTGACACCCCGGGCGGCCTCGGAGGCGAGGAACGGGACGAGGGCCGCGCAGTCCTCGGGGGTGCCGAAGCCCTCCCCCTTGCGCAGGAAGTCCGGGAGCGGCTCGCCGTTCCTCATGGCCTCGATGTACGGGGCGAAGGCCGGGATGGTCTCGGTCATCGCGGTGGCGGCGACCGGCACGATCGCGTTGACCGTGATGCCCGCCCGGCCCAGCTCCATCGACCAGGTACGGGCCATCGCCGCGATGCCGGCCTTGGCTGCGGCGTAGTTCGTCTGGCCGAAGTTGCCGCGCTGGCCGGCCGGGGAGCCGACCAGGATCAGCGAGCCGCCCTCGCCCTGCTCGCGCATCCGGACGGCGGCGGCGCGGGCGCAGGTGAAGGTGCCCTTGAGGTGGGTGGTGAGGACCGCGTCGAAGTCCTCGTCGGTCATCTTCCACAGGACCTTGTCACGCAGGATGCCCGCGTTGGTGACGAGCACGTCGAGCCGGCCGAACTCCTCGACGGCGCGGTTCACCAGCCGCTCGGCGGCCTCGGAGGTGCCGACCGGGACGACCTCGGCGACGGCCCTGCCACCGGCTTCCACGATGGACTTCACAGCCGCCTCGGCCACCGCCTCGTCGATGTCGTTGACGACCACGGACGCGCCGTGGGCGGCCAGGGCGTGGGCGTAGGCGAGGCCGAGGCCGCGCCCGCTGCCGGTGACGACGGCGGCCTTGCCGGAGAGATCGATGCTGGGCACGAGCGGGTCCCTTCACACGGGTTCGACTGCCAGTCGCACGGGTTCGACTGCGAGATCGAAGCTAAGAGCAATAATTGTTGACGTCAATAGTTGTTGCTTACCTATGGGTGCGGGATGCTGGAATCAGCAGGAAGCAGCACCGAGCCCAGGGAGCCCGCCATCACACGCGAGAACGTCACCGCGAAGCCCATCGACGCCCACGAGCCGTGGATGCGCGGCCTGCACGCCGACACGGGCTACCTGCTGTACCGCCTGGGCCTGCGCTCGGGACAGCTCTTCAACGCCTGCCTCCAACAGTCGGGCCTGCGCCTGCGCCACTACGCGGTGCTGCGCTTCCTCGCCGGCGCCGACGGCGCCCTGCAGCGCGAACTGAGCACCCGGCTCGGCTACGACCCGAGCGCGATCGTCGGCCTGGTCGACGACCTGGAGAAGCTGGGCTTCGCCGAGCGCCGCCCCTCCCCGGACGACCGCCGCAGCCGGATCGTCGTCCTGACCGAGAGCGGCCGCGGCTTCCTCCGCGACACCGACGAGGCCGGCCTGCGGGTGACCGGCGAACTGCTGGGCCCGCTGGACCCGGCCGAGCGGGAGTCCCTGCACGCACTGCTGCTGCGGATCGCGGAGGACGGCCTGAACTGATGTTGTGCAAATGATTGACGGCTGCACGATGGATGCATAACTTCACGGACCAACCGCGCCCCGTCCCCAGGGAGCCCACCGTGCAGCCATCCCCGCCCGCCCCCCAACCCTCCCCAGATTCACGGCAGTTGCGCCGCGTCGCCGTGTCCGGCCTGCTCGGCACGACCGTCGAGTTCTACGATTTCCTCGTCTACGGCACCGTCGCCGCGCTCGTCTTCGGCGAGCTGTTCTTCCCGCGGGCCGATCCGGCCGTCGGTACGGTCGCGGCGTTCGGCACCTTCGCCGCGGGCTATCTCGCCCGGCCGCTCGGCGGCATCGTGTTCGGGCACTTCGGCGACCGGCTGGGCCGCAAGTCGATGATGCTGCTGACCATGGTCCTGATGGGATCCGGCAGCTTCCTCATCGGCCTGCTGCCGACGTACGACACGATCGGCGTCTGGGCGCCGGTGCTGCTGGTCGCCCTGCGCGTGGTGCAGGGCATCGCCATCGGCGGTGAGTGGGGCGGCGCGATGCTGATGGTCGTCGAGCACGCCGAGCACGCGCGGGGGTCCCGGCGCGGCCTGTGGTCCAGTTTCACCCAGCTCGGCGCCCCGCTCGGTTCCGTGCTGTCGGCCGGCGTCGTCACCCTCGTCGCCACCCTGCCCGACGACGAGTTCCGCTCCTGGGGCTGGCGGGTGCCGTTCCTGCTGAGCATCGTGCTGCTCGGCGTCGGCCTGTTCGTGCGCCTGAAGGTCGCCGAGAGCCCGCTGTTCGCGCAGGCCGGGCGCGAGCCGGTGGACCGGCCGCCGATCGTGGAGGTGCTGCGCCGCCCGAAGCCGGTGCTGCTGGCCGCCTGCGTCGGCATCGGCGCCTTCACCGCCCAGTCCCTGCTGACCAGCTTCATGATCTCCTACGCCGTCGACGAGGGGTACACCCGCCCGCAGGTGCTGACCGCCGTCACCGTCGCCTCCTGCGTGGCCCTCGTCGTCCTGCCCATGGCGTCCGCGCTGTCGGACCGCGTCGGCCGCAGGCCCGTCGTCCTGGCCGGAGCCGTCGGCTCGGCGGCGCTCGCCTTCCCGGTGCTGGCCCTGGTCGACTCCGGCTCCCCCGGCCTGCTGATCCTCGCCCTGGCGCTCGGCCACGGCGTCGCCCAGTCCACGATGTACGGGCCGCTGGGCGCCCTGCTCACCGAAATGTTCGGCACCCGCGTCCGCTACACCGGCGCCTCCCTCGGCTACCAGGGCGCGACCCTGATCGGCGCCGGCTTCTCCCCGCTGATCGCCGGCGGCCTCCTGGCCTCCTACGGCGGCGGCAGCACTCCGGTGTCCCTGCTGCTGTGCGCGGGCGCCGCCATCACCGCGGTCACCGTGTGGCGGCTGCGCGAGACCCACACGGACGCCCTCGACTCCGCCGCCGCAGCCCCCGCCGCCCTGGAAGGGACCCCGCGTTGAGGATCCGCCTCGCCCTGGTGACCGCCTGCCTGTCCCTGGCCGCCACCGCCCTGCCCGCGCAGGCCGCCGCCACCGGCACCCACCTGGAGGGCCGGCTCCCCTCCGGCGCCGCGTACATGATGGACGTCCCCGCGTCCTGGAACGGCACGGTCCTGCTCTACAGCCACGGCTACACCCCCGCCGGGGCCCCCAACCCGGCCCAGAACACACCCGGTCCGGCCGCCCGCGACAAGCTGCTGGCCGAGGGCTACGCCCTGATCGGCTCTTCGTACGCCACGAACGGCTGGGCCGTCGGCGAGGCGGTGCCCGACCAGCTCGCCACGCTGGACCTGTTCACGGAGAGGTTCGGCCCGGCCGGGCGGACGCTCGCCTGGGGAACGTCGTACGGCGGCTTCGTCACCGGCATGCTCGCCGAGCGGCACGCCGACCGGTTCGACGCATCGCTGTCGATGTGCGGACTGGTGCAGGGCGGAGTCGCCAACTGGAACAGCACCCTGGACCCGGTGTTCGCGCTGCGCACCCTGCTCGCCCCGGACTCCGGTGTCCGGCTCGCGGGGTTCGCCGACCAGGCCGAGGCGGTCGCCGCCGGCAAGGCGCTCACCTCGAAGGTCGACGCGGCCCAGCAGACCCCGCAAGGCAGGGCCCGGATCGCCCTGGCCGCCGCCCTGCACAACATCCCCGGCCACAACGACCCCTCGCAGACCGAGCCGGGCCCCACCGACTGGAAGACAGCCCAGTCCAACCAGTACTCCGCGGTCCGCGACCTGCTCCAACTGCCCGCGTTCAGCTGGCGGCAGGAGGCCGAGAGCAGAGCCGGCGGCAACCCCTCCTGGAACACGGGCGTCGACTACCGCTCGATACTCGTACGGTCCCCGCTGTACAAAGAGGTGACGGAGCTCTACAGGGAGGCGGGGCTGTCCTTGCGCACCGACCTCTCGGCACTGGGCCAAACACCCCGGATCTCCGCCGACCCGACGGCGGTGCGGTGGATGCGCGGCACCAGCGTGCTCTCCGGCCGCCTCACCGACCCCCAGCTGAACATCCACACCACCGGTGACGCCCTCATCCCGGTGCAGTCGGAGAGCGCCTACCGGCGGGCCGCAACGGCGGCGGGCTCCGCCGGGCTCCTCCGCCAGGCATACGTCGACGCCCCGGGCCACTGCACCTTCACCCCCGGCGAGACACTGGCCGCCCTGCACACCCTGGAGCACCGCCTGGACACCGGCCGCTGGGACGCCTCACCCGGCGCCCTCAACTCCCGCGCGAGGGCCGAGGACCCGACGGCCGAGCCCCGCTACCTCCCGTACCGCCCGAGCACCTACCCCCGCCCCTACGATCTCGCCCACCCGGGAGACGCCCGGCCGTGACCGCCCCCACCGCGCCCGACCGGCTGCTGTCCGTGCTCGCGGCCTTCGACCACGAGCATCCGGCGCTGTGCCTGACGGACATCAGCCGGCGGGCCGGGCTGAGCCTGACCACCACGCACCGGCTGGTGGGCGCGCTCACCGAGTGGGGCGCACTGGAGCGGGACGAGGCCGGCGTCTACCACGTCGGGCTGCGGCTGTGGGAGCTCGCCGCCCTGGCCCCGCGCGGCCTCGCCCTGCGGCAGATCGCGTTGCCGTATCTGGAGGACCTGTACGAGGCGACGCACGAGAACGTGCAGCTGGCCGTGCGGGACGGCCAGGACGTCGTCTACATCGAGTGGCTGTCCGGGCGGTCGGCGGTCGGCGTGCACATCCGTGTCGGTGCCCGCTGGCCACTGCACGCCACCGGGGTCGGACTCGCCCTGTTGGCCCACGGCGACCCGGTGTTCCAGAAGGAGTACTGCGAGGGCGACCTCGCGTCCTTCACCCCGTACACGATCACCGAACCGGAGCGACTGCGGCGGGTGCTGGCCGACGTGCGCAGGTCGGGGGTGGCGGTGAGCGACCGTCAGGTCACCGAGGACGCCCTGTCGGTGGCCGCCCCCGTGCGGGGCGCGGACGGCACGGTGACCGCCGCCGTGTCGATCGTCGTGCCCCACGCGGACGCCCAGGTTCCGGTGCTGGGTCCGGCGGTGCGGGTGGCGGCGCGCGGCATCTCGCGGGCGCTGGGGTGGCAGCCCTGAGCGTGCCGGTGCTCGGCGGACGCCGTGGGTTCAGGCTTCCCGGGCCGGGGTCATGGCCCAGCGGATGGTCCGGGTCAGGGCGCGGCCGGTGGGGTGTACGGCGAGGCCCTCGACGACCGGGACCCGGGGCAGCCACAGCATGCCGCGTGCCCAGGGCGGGAGCAGGGTGACGGCGTTCGCGGCCAGCCCGCCGTAGAAGGGCCGTACGGCGAGGGGCAGGGGAGGCCGGAACAGCAGGAAGCGGGCGGCTGCACGGGCCTCGGGCGTGGCCCGCAGTTCGGGCCGGTACGCGGTCAGGCGCTCGGCCAGTTCGCTGCGGTTCCGCGGCGGGCCGACCACCCCCAGTGCCTCGGCGACACGTGCGGTGTCGGCGACGTAGGCGTCGTAGCCGGCACCGTCCAGGGGCCGGGCCCCGTAGCGTTCGTGGGCGCGCAGGAAGCTGTCCGTCTCGGCGGCGTGCACCCAGCCGAGCAGATGCGGGTCGGCCGCGTGGTACGGCACACCCCCGGCGGTCGTGCCGCGGATCCGTTCGTGGATGCCGCGCACGTGGTCGACCGCCTCCCGGGCGTCCGTGGCGGTGCCGTACGTCGTCACGGCCAGGAAGGTGCTGGTGCGCTGCAGACGGCCCCACGGGTCGCCGCGGAAGCCGGAGTGACCGGCGACCGCAGCCATCGCGAGCGGATGCAACGACTGCAAGAGCAGGGCGGTCAGCCCGCCGATGAACATCGAGGCGTCGCCGTGGACCGTGCGGATCGGCCGGTCCGGTCCGAACCAGCGCGGGCCGGGCGTGTGGTGGATACGGGCACGGGTCGCGGATCCGCCGGGGCCCGCGACGCGGCGGAACAGGGCCTGGCCCAGCTGTTCACGGACTCCGGTCAGCACGGTCGGCCTCCCTTCTCCTGCTGACCTTGGGGGCCGTCATCGCCGGGTTGTGCGTCTGAAGCGAC
>NZ_JBEXSH010000058.1:0-19460 GCF_040613555.1 Streptomyces sp. NPDC006265 | reverse complement strand
ATCCGGTCCGGCGGCTCCGACGCGGACGGGCGGAGCATGCGCAGGGCCGCCAGCGCGGCGATGACCGCGAACGCCGACGTCAGTACCGCTTCGGGCAGGCTCCCGGCGACGGCCCCGGCAAGGAAAGCGGGGACGATGCCCGCTGCGGCGAACAGTGCCCCTGTCTTCCATGCCACGTTCCCGTCGCGGGTGTGGGCGTACAGGGCCGTGACGGAGGTGGCGGTGACGATGATCAGGCTGGCGGTGGTGGCGGCGGCCGGAGTGAAGCCGAGCAGGTAGATCAGTGCCGGTACGGCCAGGACGCTGCCACCGCCGCCGAGGGCTCCGAGGGACGCGATCCGGGGCATGCGCGCCGGATGCCGTCGTCCCCGTCTGTGCTCGCCGCTCAGGTGCGGCATGTTCTCAGCGAGGCGGGCTTCTACCTGGTCGCGGAGACAGGCGAGGGGATGCCGGGCCTGTGGGTGAGTGAAGTGCCCGAGGGCGTGCTGGTCAGGTGGGCGGCGTCCGAGGCGTTCACGGCGCTGGCCGCCAGTCAGTCGGGCCGCGCATCGAACGACAGCATGCGGGCGGTGGTGCAGGCCGCGGTGTCCGGCCTTCTCATGCAGCAAGGACACATCGTCACAGCGGCGGAGCACGACGGCATCCTCGTTCTGGCGCCCGCCGCGAGATCAATCGGTCAACGCTAGATGCTCTCCGAGCACCGGCCGGGGCGGCTGGGTCTGTGTCTGTGTCTGTGGGGGAGGGTCAGGGGTTGGGGTGTGAGGCAGCCTTCAGTGTCCAGCCGCTGCCGGTGCAGCCGTCCTGTACGGGCGGGAACCGGTGCCCTTTCACGTCGGTGCTGTAGCGGTGGCTCTGCCCGCAGTCGCACTCGTAGATACCGGAGGTCGGCACGATCTCGCCGGGGTGGAAGACCTTGTCGCTGTCATCGCTCATACGACCTGTGTACGGCGCGGGCGGGGACGCGGCGACCGGAGCGCAGCTTCCCGGGTGGCGAGAGGGGCCCCGGGGCCGGGCAGACCGTTCGGGGCCCCTCGTCTGCGTACGCGTCCACAGGGGGAGAGGTCCTGTACGCGTCACCGTGCCCAACGCTGGCAGGGCAGGAAGGTCACGTCGCATCCCGCGGCGGTGCGCGGGGCCCCTCCACATATCGGCATGGTTATCGAGCGTTTCGAAGTCCTATGGCGGGAAAGTTGCACCTACCAGGCAGTAGGCCTCTAAGGTTCCGCCCAGCACACCGACTTGTTGACCCGCTCGTGGACGAGCACACACAGGAGCGGACCGCATGCTCGCGATGCGCCCAGCTACACCAGAGGATCAGCGAGCCCTTGCGGCCATGATCCAGGCCCGTTGCGAGTGGATGAAGAGCAAGCAACTGCCGAACTGGTCCAGCTGGGGAAGGCACGTTCAAGAGCTGGCCGGCAACTGCACGCGCCGAGATGGCGAGATGTGGGTGCTCGTAGAGGATCACCACCGCATCGTCGGCTGCACCACGATCCTTCGGACCGCCGCTCCCTGGGCCTGGACAGCCGCCGAAGCAAACGAGCCAGCCTTCTATCTCAACGGAACCGTCACTGACCCGGCCGAACGCCACCGCAAGCTCGGGACCCTCATCGCCGACTGGGCTGTCGACCGCGCGGCTCACGAGGACGTCAGCTGGGTCCGCCGAGACTGCACTTCATCAGTGCTAGCCGCGTACTACGAGCAACAGGAATTCAAGCTGGTCCGAGAAATCTCGACGGCCGGCGGACGCACCTCGTACGCCTTGGAACGCAAAGCCGAGCGCGTACCTGAGATCGTCGGATGGCTCATCACTGGAGAGTCCCCGGTCGCGGCTGCCAAAAATCTACGCAATGCAGTCGCCGGGGCTGCGAGAGTCAACGTTGCTGAGGCCCGACGCTTTCTCTCGCACTCGCTGCTCAGGCCGCCCGATGTCCATGCAGCCATTTAGAAAAGGGGTCGACCTACCGCCCCGGGACTTGAAGCGTCTGGGGGGCGGCACGAACAGCCGGGATGTCAGCGGTCGCCGGTGGCCCGGCATCCGGCGCACGAACGGGCAGGTCTCGCGCGCCGGCCCTGCTGGCCTCAGCCACTGCCCGGGAAACCCACAGCAGGAACGCCACCGTAGACGGCGATACGGGGCATGCCTACCACTCCCGCATTGTGTGGGGTCACCGAAGGCTCGCACCGTGGGCGGCTAGTACTCCAGTCGGACTTCTGTTTTTCTCCTGGTCTGCCCCTACCGCGCCGCACGCCCTGCGATCGTGTGGATCAGTTCCACGACTCTCCCCGCGTCTGTGAGATCCGATATGACTCGGTCGGCTCCTTCGGCGGCTAAACGCTCAGCCGAGGTCGTTCCCGAGGCCACGCCGATGACTCCCGCTCCTCCCTCCTGTCCAGTGCGTATGTCCTGGAGTGAGTCACCGATGATGACGGTGTTCTCGCGGTTGAAGGGGTGGTCGTACACCGCCGTAGCTCTGCTTTGGGCAATCCGTACCAGCGCTGGCCGATTGGAGTCGTCGGAGGCGTACCCTCCGACAGTCATGTCGACGTAGTCCGTGAGGGAGAAAGCGGACAGTTTGATTTCTGCGCTCGCTCTGAGGTTGCCGGTGACGATCGTCGGGACGAGCAGCCGGGACTGGTGAACCGCAACCATGGCCTCGACAGCTCCGGGCATCAGGTGCCCGTCGCGACGCATCGCCTCGCGATGCCGATTTAGCTGTCCGGGCAGGCGGGCAACCATCAGGCGCGCGAGTTCATCGGTGTCCGCTTCGGGGACTCCGTTGGCGGAGAGGAGCTCTCGCACTGCAAGCGGCATGGTGACGCCGGTTCCTCTGGCGGGGAGTTGCTGCGCGTCACGGCCAACTATTTCGCGGAACACCTCGCGGTACACCAAGCGGTCGGTGTTACCGACGTATAGCAGCGTCCGGTCGATGTCCCAGAGAACCAAGATCATGCGAGGGCTCGCTCCTTGAGGAGAGCTTCGCCCCGGTCGAGGAGCGGACGGACAGGCGCCGCGTTCTTGAACTGGCGAGCCTCACGCAGCATCGAGCGCAGATGTTCGTCAAGACGAGCGGACTGAATTCCGTCCACCATGGTGAGTACCTCCTGTCCGGTAGCGCAGCCGGCATCGGCGTCACCCGCTCGCATTTGCGCTGTTGCAGCCCGGGAGAGGAACTGGGCCCTCGTGCGGGTTTCCTCTCGGCTCAGTACGCCCCGGGCTGTAGCGAAGGCCGTGGCGGCTTCCGTCGGACGGCCCAGTTCGAGGAAGCAGCTGCCTCGCTGGCCGAGGATTTCGCCAGGGTTGATCCAGTACAGCCAGTGCGGGTCGTCCTCGCCGGGTCCGTTAGCGCACAGCGCTTCCGCTTCCTCCAGGGCCGCCAGCGCGTGCCGTTCCTCGCGGAGCCGAGCGTGGCCCCGGGCCTGCCGCGTAAGGAGCATGGCGCGCAGCGCTGGCGCGTCCTGGTCGCTTATGCCCTGACGTGCTGTCCGGGCTGCGGTGACCGCCTCGCGAGGGTCACCGACCGAGTAGCCGTGAATGGCGAGGAATGAAAGTGCGCCGGCTCGGAGCCTGGAGTCCGCCGAGGCATGAGCTGCACGCAGCGCGCCCAGGAACAACCGTTGGGCCTCCTCGTGCTTGCCGCCATCGAATGTGTACCACCCGGTCTGGATAGCCGTGTCAGCGGTTACTGCCGCGAGTTGCCGGCCCGTCCGCTCGTCGTACGTTCCGGTTTTCATCAGCCCCAGGAGGACTTTCAGGTGCTGCTTGGCCGTGCTGGCCAGGGTTCCGCTGCCGCTGCTCGCGTCCAGCTGCCTCAGTTCGTCTGTGGTGGTCTGAAGTGAGGTGAGGAGCGGCTTGGTCACTCGTGTTCCGTCTCGAGTGTCCGCGGCCAGTGCCTCAGTAGGGGCGATGGCCGACTGCAGGACGTATTGAGTGAGACCGGCTCCGCTCAAGGCGGTCAACACGCTTCGACGCTTCATGGGACCTCCGACAGCAACTTCAAGTGACGTCACCATACGGTCCGCTGTCCACGGCATCGCGGGATCGAGTGTGTCCGAAACCGCCGTCTGATGCCGGTCTGCAAAGGGCGTCAGGAGAAGCGGTCGCAAGTCGGAGGGAAGGCCCAGCCCGTTGAGGAGATCGATGATGGAGTCGCGGCCCCCCAGCTGCTTGCGGCCGTTCTCCAGGTCGGAGATGTACGACTGGGTGAGCCCGGTTAGGGCGCGTACGTCCATCTGGGACAGTCCCGACCGACGCCGCAACAAGCGAAGTAATTCCCCGAAGTCCCAACCAGCAAGGGCTCGTTGCACCTGCTCGTCACGCCACGCGCGGTCAGGGACCGAGGGCGCGGTGCCGGTACGTGAGCAGGGTGCGCACATGGGGTCCGGGTTGTACTGACTCAGCGTGTTCCCGCACTTGCCGCACACGCGGATCGGCATCTTCATGGCAGCACCTGTCGTACCGAGTTAGACGGAACTCACTGCTAGTTACAGGCTATGCGCAAATCGATATCGCTGTAGCGATATCGCCACAGCGATGCATGTCGATGTACACCGACCTCAGACTCTTGCCACGGCCGCAGAACGATCAGGCAGCGGCTTGAGGGCGATGTCCGCCGCGGCGACCTCGGAGGGGACCTTGGTGTTTGGGACCGTGCCAGTCCACCCGCTCCTGGCCGTGCGAGAAGCACGGACGGCGCGAAGCGCGACGGCAACCAGCGGCGAAGGAAGGCTCCTCGGCGACTCGCGGCCATTTCGGGAGCGTGAGCACCGAGTCGAACGCGCTCGCCTCGCTGGGAAGCCGCAGGGCAGGCGGTGGCTGCTGCCGGTCGACAGGTTTCCTGCTGCCCGCAGCGGTACGTCAAGTGCTGTCGTGCGGTTACTGCGGCCGGTCGCTCGCCGGTGCCCAGTAGTTCTCGAGCATCTCGGTCGGCCACGCAGGCTGCGTGACGACGCCGCGCGGAAGCATCTCCCTGAACACGGCCACAAGGTCAATGACAGGTGTCCCGTCATCTGCGTCCAGGTCCGTCACATGCAGATCGAGGCCGTCGACGCGCAGCAGTTTAGGGAAGGACGTTCCCAGGCGCGGTGGGCGACGATGGTTGTGGTGCACGAAGGTGCCCGTCGCCGGCCAGGCCGGGTTATCGCGAGGGCTACGTGCGTGCAGCGCGACATCGTCGGGCGAGCCCTCGCTGAAGAACCAAATGACCTGCAGGTGCGAGAACTCCTCGATCCCTTTCAGAGTGGCGACGGGGTACTCCGGCCGAAGCCGGATAATCGACTCCACGCCCCCCTTGTAGTCATCCAGGCGCCCGGCGTGGCCGCCGACGACTGTGCCGATCACTGGGACTTCGATGGAGTGTGCGGGCACAGGTTCCCCTTCGTTCTCGTCGTTCGTGGTGCTCCGCGAGGAGTCGCGCCGTGCACCGCAGTCGCGATGGCGCGGTCAGCCTACGCCGCGGAGGACTGCTTGGGCGCGCTGGTCGAGCTCGGTGGCTGCGCGGCCGCCGCGGGCCCGTACAGGGGAGAGCGCGCGGCGCATCTGAACAACGGTGTCGCGGACCCGGCCGGACTGAATGCCGTCCATGGTGTCGAGGGCTTGCCCCCAGGTCGCGCACGCTGCTTCGACTTGACCTTGACGCACTTGGACGGCTCCCAGGTACCCGAGCGTGACGGCATGTGTCCGCGCGAAGGGAAGCGCACGGGTACGAACGCTGCGTTGGAATTCGGTCTGAGCGCCCTTCAGGTCGCCCAAGTCTCGCAACGTGCAGGCGGTCTCGTGGGCGAGGCTCGCCTCCGAGAAGAAGAAGACACGGGCCGGCGCCTCCGCCGTGTCGGCGTCACTCAGGTCGTGCTCAGCTCGGCGCAGTGCTGCTCGGGCTTCGGGCCTCCTCTTCGCCGCAGCGAGGGCCCGGGCGTGAACAACTCCCAGGAGGGCCTTCTCGCGAGGGCTGGCCAAGGAGTAGCGCCGCTGCGTGAGGGACCCTTCGGCCAGCTCGAGTGCGCGCTGTGGGTGGCCGAGGTCGACGGCCTGGTGCGCAGCGGCGCGAAGGATGTGCCCGGCGAGGGGGGCGTCATCCGCCTCGGCGGCCATGCGGAAGGCGAGGCTGAAAGAGCTCTGAGCCACGCCGTGATCGCCGGAATCGAATGCCGTCCAGCCAGCGAGGTAGACCAGTTCGGCAGCGGCGGCGAAGAGGGCGCACCGTACCTCTTCGGAGGGGAAGCGGCGGGCGAGGTAGTCGGCGACGTCGTCCCTGATGTAGCTGATCAATGCGGCTCGGCCGGCTCGGCCGCCGAGGCGCTGGTCCTGCCGGGAAAAGAACTGCATTGCCTCGTGAACGGCCTCAACATGGGCGACCGTGACGGTCGCTCGGGAGACCGATCCGCGGCTCTGGGCGCGTTGAAGGGTCTCGTCCCACCACCGTTCTGGGGGCAGTACGGTCCCGACGGCAGAGTAGGCCGACGTAGTCAGCACCTGTCGACGATTCATGCTCATGTTGTCCCCGAGGTCTACCAGCGCGGCCACCGTGTCGACGTCCCAACCGAGAGTCGTCGCCATCACCGCTTCCGTCGGGGCAAGCCCGATCTGCGCGAGTGTGACGACGCGCCCGAGTCCTCGCGAGAGCGTCTCGCTCAAGATACGGGGCGCCTGACCTTCTGGCATCGAGCCCAGGACCCACTGGGAGATGTGCGAGCGAGTCACCCGCAGCAGATCAGGGGCGTCACATTCTGCGGCCACGCGTCGGAAGTGGGCGGCCACTTGCTCTTGCGACCAGCCCACTTCACGGATGGCGGCTGCCAGCAAGGTGTTACGTGTCCGCGCCATGTCGCGGCCCCCGTTTCGGAAACGATCTTTAGCAGCGTTAGCGGTGCCCGTGTCATCGGCGGGATACCCGAAAGCCTCAAATCACGGTTCGCTCTTCAAGAAGATATTCCCCAACCGCCGTACGTGGCGAAGGAATCGACCACTTCACCCCCCGCACGCAGGCGCCCTCTGCGTGCCCATGCCGCTGTCGATCGCGGCGAGGAGGAACAGCTGATGAACCAGCTCCAACTGCGGACGAGGCTCGTGCCGCATGCTGCGCGTCCCTTCTCGGCGCGCGGCGGTCTTGGCGGCGGGGCCCGCTTTGAATCCCGAGAAGGATGTGCGGTGTTGATGGATTACAACGCCGACGGAAGGTCGACCTGCGAACCGGTCCATCCGAGCGCGTCCTTTCCGCATTTGCAGACCACGTTGGCGGCGGACCTGGCCGCTATCCGGGCGGCACGTCGAGGTCTCCGCGAGAGGCTCCTGGAGTGGGGTCTTGAACCCATCGCCGACGACGTGGCGCTCGCCGCCCAGGAGCTCCTCACCAATGCGGTGAAGCATGGCTGCCGGGGCATCCCGTCCGGGACACACGAGGTCACCTTGACGGCTCGGTGCACCGCGACCGAGTTGCGGGTGGCCGTGACGGATCCCTCGACCGAGTTCCCGCACCGTCGGTCCGCCAGCGCGGACTGCGAAGACGGCCGCGGACTTCGACTCGTTGACGAGGTCGCGGACCGCTGGGGAACAACCACGGAGCCCGACGGCTCCGGCAAAACGGTCTGGCTCGAGCTGTCCGCTCCCCGCGGTCGAAGGGCGCCGCTGTCATGAACGTCCGACGACTGGCCAGGATCGTGACCCACAAGGCTTCGGAGAGCTCACCTCACCGACTCGCGACGCGTGCAGCTGAGGAGACCGTCGCGCTGGTTCTCGACGAAGAGGCACCGATTCTCGACTCCGCTCAGGACGTCATAGACCTGGCGATGCGGTTGCGTGGACACCTCATGCAGCTCGTCCCACTCACTGCGGCCCGGATCACAAGCGACGATTCGCTCCACAAAGCTCTTGCCGAGGCACAGCAGCTGGCGGAAGAACAGGCCCCTGCGGACTTCATGCCCGCGCGGGTGCATCTGCGCCACTTCGCGCAGGCCGTACAGGAGGTCTTGGACCAGCTCAGCTCGGAGGAAACGGCTGGCCCCGCCGACACGCGCGTCGTGTCCAACACCAGCGAAACCCAGCAGGACCACGCCGCCGAGAAATCGCCAGCGTGCCCCCATACGCCGAACTGCCCGGCTGCCGGCGCCCCGAACTGGGAAGCCGCGAACGTTTCAGCGCACTGCCCAGAGCTCGGATACAGCCTTCTCTGCAACGGAAGCATCCTCTTCGAGGACACCGGTGGCTTGCTGCCCGACGGCAGAGTCGTCGCTCCTCACCGCCCGATCCCTGCCCCTCGCGCAGCGGTTGTGGTTCGCGGATGAGCGCGGCAATGCTGACTTATCGCGGTCTCCAGGTCCCCTACGTCACGCCGTGGACGGCCGAGAAGCCGTTCACCCCGCCCCTCGTTCTTCAGCGAGGGCCTCGCGGCTCACGGATCGGCTATGCAGACGAGAACCCGGCGGTCGACAGGTACGAAGGCGTCCTGTGGGTCCGCCAGCCGATCGCCCCAGGGCTCGGGCGTCCTGACTTCCCGGGCATGCACTCGCGGCGCCAGCGCAGGGCCGTGGTCCACATGCTGTGCCAGGTCCTCGGCGGCAGTACGTTCGGCCGTCCCGATGAGCGTCATCTCTTCCTGATGCGTGCCCCCGGCGGCAGGCCGATCACCGAAGGCGAGGAGACCACCGCGGCACCGGTCTGCGTTCCGTGCGCCGTCGAGTCTGTCAGCGCCTGTCCGCATCTGCGCGGCTCCTACGCGGCAGCCCTGGTCGGCTACGCCCTGTCCTGGGGTGTGGCCGGAGTGGTCTACGACCCGTCAACGCTCCAGCCGCTTCCCAGCGAGACCGATGAACCCCTCGATCTCGTTGCCCACGATGACCCGCGGCTGCCGTGGACTGTTGCGGCGCGCTACGTCGTCAGCCTGCACGACGTCACCCCGGTCGACCTGTCCGACCTTGCGAGCATCGAGGACGCACGGACCCTCTGCGAGGTAGGACGATGACCAGCCGATCGCCTTCAGCGGACAGCGGTCCGCGCCCGCTTCGGCAGAGCAGCGGCATAACCGTCAGTGCTGTTCACATCCTCCCCCCCGAGGAGGCGTACGACTTCGAGTACGTCGCACAGCGGCTGATCAACCCGGACTTGCTCCGCGAAGCCGTGGCCCTTGCCGTGTTCCGCCTGCCGCTGCTGGCCGTTCCCATCGGGGAAAGCCGTCGCGGCGGGCGAGCGCTTGTGGAGTACGAGGAAGTCGGCGAAGCGATGGTCGCTGCTCTGCGCGGCCGGACCGGTTTCCCGGACGTCCGTACACGGCCCACCTCTGGCGGATTCGCTGTCGAGTGGGGAGACACCGCACCCGACGGTGCCGACCCCGTTGAGCGTGAGCGCTTCTACGGGCTCGCCATGCCGGCCGCCATGCCCCAGGACGAGGTCGACCACACCAGCGTGGCCGACACAGCGGGGGAAGCAGCATGATCCCTTCGCTCGCGTCGCCCCGCGTGATTCTCGTCCCGTATTGCGGCCTGTTCGCGGCCAAACAGTGCGGCCCGGAATGGCGGCCGCCAGGCCCTTAGGCACGCCGTCCCACGATCGCTGCCCGCCTCGGCGGGCAGCCCGGACGCCAGCCCGTGCTGGCGTGGTCCGGAAGCGTCCCGGTTCTAGTCCACCCCCGAACCGGAACCGGGGCGCCGCACGACCCTGGCTGGTGCCGCACCGAACCGTCCCGCTGCGGCGCGGCACCAGCCAGGGGCCTTGTCTCCCCGACGGAGATGACCGTCCCGACCGGAGTACTGATGAACCCCTTATCGAGCCCGCGCCAGCCCTGGCAGCTCACCTTCGCCGAGTCGCCGCACCCGGATGGGCTGCCGCCCCGCCACGACATCGTGCGTACCGGCATGGGACTGGGACTGCCCGCGCTCGATGCGCTGCAGGAGCAGGCGGACAACGTCGGCCTCATCCTCTGCTGCATCGTCCACAGACTGCTGCTCATCCCCGTTGAAGCGGGCACCGCAGACACCTGGCAGGCGCCCCACTCGACATGCCGCCCGGGACCCATGCGGCACTGCCTTGACCTCGAGCACAGCGGCTACACGCCTCAGTGCGGGCGCTTCTGGCTGCTCGGTGACCGGAACTTGCAGGCGACCACCGATGCTGCCGCGCTCCACCACAGCCTGAGCCTGACTCGCTCCAGGATGCGCTCCACTCCCCACCAGGCCAGCATCGCTCGCCGCGTTCAGGAGGTGACCTATGCCTGAGCACGCCTCTCAGCCCCGCGGCCGGCGCCGACGAGCGAGCAGCACAGCAACGGGTACAGCCGGCGCGGCGGAGATCCGGCTCTTCCCGGCCGTGGGCGCCAGTGTCCTGACAGCGACGGCTGTCGGCAGCGCGTGGATCTCGGACGGCCTCAACATGCTCCCTCCGGCTGTCGCCGGCGCGGCTGCGGTCACGGCGGCCAGTGGGGTCGTCTGGTGGATGTCTCTTCGAGTCCGACGCGCCCAGCAGGCCGTGTCGGACATGCGTCAAGGCCTCGCCGAGCGCGACCGGATCAGGGAGGCCCTGCACAGGATCGCAGCCGAAATTGAACAAGGCAGGCAGCACATCGCCTGGGCCACGTCTGCGGTGAGGAGAGGCACCCTCGAAACGAGGCACGCGCCCCCAGTAGCCCCTAGCCCCTCGGGAGACCTCGGCACGGACGTGGTGGCGGCACTGCAACATGCCCAGGTCGAAGCCTGGCAGGCCGTGCTCGCCGCGGCTGCCCATCAGCACCGGCTACTCAACGACCAAGCGGAGCTGGCCGAAATTTTCCGCTCCATTGCCCCGCGTCTGCAGGCCCTGATCAACCGCACCGTCGCCGTCATCTCGGCCGTCGAAAGAAGCGTCGAGGACCCGGACCTCATGCACGAGATCTTCGGCGTCGATCACCTGGTGACCCAAATCCGTCGCGCCGTGGAAAGCCTGGCCGTGCTGGGTGGCAGCACCCCCACCCGAGACGCCGAGCCGGTCCTCGTCGCCACCGCACTGCGTCGAGCGGTACAGGAGATCCCCGACTATCAGCGGGTGCGGGTGGCGATCCCGAAGCAGCGCCTGGCCCTTCCTGGCTACGTGAGCCCGAACGTCGTGCACCTGCTTGCCGAACTGATGGAGAACGCGACCAAGTTCTCCTCCACCAAGGTAGAAGTGCACACCACCCATGTGCCCGGCGGACTGGCCATCGAGCTCCTAGACCGCGGCGCTGGTATGTCCGACCGAAAGCGTGCCCAGCTGAACCAGCTGCTCAAGGCCCCGGAAACGGCCGACCCGCGCGGCCGGCTCAGGGATGGGCAGATCGGCTTGCTCGTCGCCGCTCTGCTCGCCCAACGCCACAAGATCGATATCCACCTGCGGCCCAATGTCATGGGCGGAACCCACGCAATCGTCGTACTGCCGGATGAGCTGCTCGTTGCGCCGAAGGATGAACAGCCTGGTGCGAGCCGCATAGCCGAGCCCCCGCCACGCCCGGTGTCCCAGCCCATCGGCCCGGCTCCATCAGCACCCTTGGCGGGGCGCGCGCGCTCCGGGCTGCCGAGGCGCCTTCCGCAAGGTCGGCCCCAGGGACACGACCACCACGGACTGCCGGTGGAACCCGGCCCCGACTCGAGTGCCGGGGCCAGGCCGGCGCTTCCACGGCGCTCCGAAGCGCACCGCGCCCCGGAACCCCCTGCGCAGCAAGGACCGTCCGGCCACCCCACCAGCGACCTCATGGCCCGGTTCAACTCCCGCACCGGCTCCGATCGCCCTGCGAACTGACTCCCGGCGATACGCCACCCCCACCGAGAACGAGGAGAGTTCCATGCAGTCCGACGCCTTCCCTGTCAACGACGCCTCTACGACCGGACAGACCACGCTGGACGGGCTACTGACCGGCCTTACGAAGCGGGCGCCCGGCACGGTCAGGGTGCTTCTGGCCTCCGGCGACGGCCTCAAGCTCGCGTACACCGACAAGGACGTCGACAAGGCTGATGAGATGGCCGCGGTCATGTCCGGGCTGTACAGCCTCGGCCGCGGCATCTTCAAGCACACGGCTGGCGGCGTGCGCCAGGTCGTCGTTGAGCACGACGGCGGACGGCTGTTCGTGATGAGTGCGGGCGCTGGTGCCACAGACCCCAGCGTCGTGGGGACCGTCCTGGGCGTATTGGCGCTGCCTTCGGCCGAGCCGGGCCTGGTGGGATACGAGATGACCACCCTGATCAAGGGTCTCGACGAGCACCTGATCACCGAGGCCCGGACCAACAAGTACTCCGGGCAGTGAGATGGCTGCGAACAGGGGGCCTTGGGCCGAAGCCGCCTTAGGCGACGTACGGCCCTATGCGATCACCGGTGGCCGCACCCGCACCAAGTACTCGCTGCACCTGACAACCCTGCTGAGCACAAGGCCCGCCACCCGCCCCGGTGAGTTCGGCATCGAAGCAGAACAGGTGCGGCTGAGATGCAGTGGCGCAGCCCTCTCCATCGCCGAGATCGCGGCGCTTCTGCACCAGCCCGTTCAGGTCATCAAGGTCCTGGTCGGTGATCTTCTCGACGCTGGCGCTCTGGACGTGGCTGCCCCCCGTTCCATCGCCGCCCACAACGACACGGATCTATTGGAGGCAGTCCTTGTCGGCCTACACAACAAGCTCTGATGCTGCCCCCTACCAGGGCGGCCCACTACAGGTGGCTGAGCTCAAAATCGTCATCGCGGGCGGCTTCGGCGTCGGCAAAACGACCCTCGTCGGCTCTCTCAGCGAGATCGAACCGCTCCTCACGGAGGAGGTGCTGACGATCGCGAGCGAGGGCACCGACGACCTGGAGGGGATACGCGACAAGTTCACGACGACGGTCGCCATGGACTTCGGCCGCATCACTTTCGACGACCCCCGCCCGATGGTGCTGTTCCTGTTCGGCACCCCCGGACAGGAGCGATTCTGGTTCACCTGGCACGACCTCTGCGAGGGGGCGGTCGGAGCCGTCGTCCTGGCCGACACTCGCCGACTCGATGACTCCTTCGCCGCCGTCAGCTATTTCGAACGACGGGGGACACCCTTCGTTGTCGCAGTCAATCAGTTCGACGACGGCTACTCCTACGACACCGGCGAGGTCCGCGAGGCCCTCGAACTTCCGTCCTCTGTCCCCGTGCTGAAGTGCGACGCCCGCGACTACCAGTCCTCCATGGACGTGGTGATCGCGCTGGTCAAACACAGCCTCGCCACAGCCCGATCCCGTCACTCACCCCGCCTCGGAGCCCCCGCATGACCCCGATCAACGACCAACCGCACCCCACCACACCACACACGGAGGAACAGGAACGGCGCACTCAAATCCTCCACGCGCTCGGCCTGCACGCACCAGATCCGGAGCTCGACGCGTTCGCCACCCGGCTCGCCCGGGCCACTGGCATCCCGGACGTGTACGCCATGGTCAACCTCTTCACCGCCTCGGAGCAGCAGTTTGTCGGGCTGCATATCCCCGACAACGGTGACCTGCCGACCGTCGGCCGCAGCATGCCGCTGGACCACGGCTTCTGCCCTGAAGTCGTGGACCGCGGGCGTCCTCTGGTGCTGCCCGACGTCTTCGCCGCCCCACGCTTCGCCGGCAACCCGGTGGTCGACCAGATCGGCATCCGTACCTACGCTGGCGCCCCCCTGATCCACGAGGGCATCGTGCTCGGCACCAGTTGCTTCGTCGGCCTCGAAGAGCAGCCCCTGAGCACCGGCCAGGCATCCCTCGCTCTCATCAAGCAGCACGGGGACGACGTCATGGCCTTCCTCTATCGCCGCGCCGGCTACCAGCCGCCGCAATAGGAACAGCGCGCGCCGCCGCAGACCGAGCCTGACCGAGCAGGGAGGGGAGCCCACGATGTCCGACTGGTATCTGACACCGCAGCACGAGCAGCTTCGCCGAACGGTGCGCGCCTTTGCCGAGACAGAAGTTGCTCCCCGCGTGCCCAAGATGGAGCGGAACGGCGACGTCGAGTGTGAGCTCGCACTTCTGATCGCAGCGCAGGGCTGGATTGGCGCAACGATCGACACCGCCTACGGCGGGATGGGGGCAGGCCACCTCGCCAAGACCATCATCATCGAGGAGCTCGCCCGCGTCAGCGGCGCAATGGGTGCCATGGTGCAGGCGTCGCAACTCGGCGTCGCCAAGGTCATCCACTTCGGCAGCGAGCAGCAGAAGCAGATCTGGTTGCCCCGCTTCGCAAACGGCTCGTGGCTGCCCACCATCGCGGTCACCGAGCCCGACAGCGGCAGCCACGTCCTGGGCATGGAGACCTCGGCCCGCCGCGACGGCGACTCGTATGTACTGAGCGGCCGGAAGATCTACATCGGCAACTCCCACGTAGGCCACGTGCACGGAGTCGTCGCCCGCACGGCGCCCGGCTCAAAGGGCCTGACCGCCTTCCTGGTCGAAGCCGACCGGCCCGGGCTGTCCCTCGCACCGCACGGACAGACCCTCGGCCTGCACGGCTTCAGCTTCGGCGAACTCGTTTTCGACAACTGCCGAATACCGGTGGGCAACCGGCTAGGAGAAGAGGGCGACGGCCGGGACGTGGCGTACTCCTCCAGCGTCCTGTACGGCCGCCCGAACCTCACCGCCGTGGCCCTGGGCATCCATCAGGCCATCCTGGACGAAGTCACCCGGTTCACCACCGAACGCCAGCGCTACGGCAAGCCACTGCATGATCTCCAGAACATCAAGATCAAGGTCGGGCAGATCAAGTCGCGCCTGATGACCTCCCGCCTTGCCGCGTACCACGCAGCACAACTCCTGGACGCTGGCGCGGACTGTGACGCCGAGCTGATGAACGCCAAGGTCACCAACGTGGAAATGGCGATCGACTCCGCGCGCGCCGCAATGGAAATCGAAGCAGCAGCGGGCCTTTTCACCGACCGCCCTCTCGAGCGCCTCCTGCGCGACGCCTTCCACATCTTCGCCCCGGCCGGCACCTCGGACATCCAGCTCCTGCGCCTGGCTGAAGTCGCCCTCGGACTGGACAAGGGGCAGTGGTCCAAGCGACTGGCCACCGCACCGCCCGCTCCCGTCGCTCTCCACTGACCACCTGCTGGCGTGCCCCACCCAGCGCCCACCGCCTCCGCACTCTCGCAGCCGCATCACTGAAGGACTCACGTGACCACCTTGATCGAGGACTACGCCCTGGTGGGCGACATGCAGACCTCCTGCCTCATCAGCAACATGGGCAGTGCCGACTGGATGTGTCTGCCGGACTTCGAGTCCCCCGCCGCCTTCGCTGCCCTGCTGGGAACCCCGGAGCACGGCTCGTGGCAGATCCGCCCCCTGGGCATGGCCACCGCGAGCCGCCGCTACCTTCCCGACACGCTGGTGCTGGAGACCACCTGGCGCCGCTCCGACGGAACAGCCCGCGTTCTCGACTTCATGCCGCCCCGTCCGGCCGGATCGCCTGGCAGTCCGCAGCTGATCAGGATCGTCGAGGGCCTGGCCGGCAAGGTGCGCATGGTCTCGCGGGCACGCATGCGCTTCTCGTACGGACAGGTCGATCCCCGCCGCGAACGCGTCCCGCAGACATTCGGCTCCACGCGTCACCTTGCAGTAGCCGGAGCTGATGCGGTCTGGATGGACAGCTCGGTTGAAATGACCGATCAGGACGATCACACCACCCGTGCCGACTTCGTCATCCGCGAGGGCGAGAGGGTCGCGTTCGCGCTTACCTGGCAGCCCTCTCATCTCGCCCCACCGCCGTATCCCGACCCGCCCAAGGCACTGGCCGACGCGACCCAGTTCTGGACCGACTGGTCCGCCCGCAGCACGTATACGGGCCCGCACAGCGAAGCCGTGATGCGGTCCCTGATCACGCTCAAGGCCCTCACATACGCCCCGACCGGCGCCATCGTCGCAGCACCCACCACCTCGCTTCCCGAACAGCTCGGCGGCGCCCGCAACTGGGACTACCGCTACACCTGGCTGCGCGACGCGGCGATCACCCTTGCCGGCCTCGTCCGAACCGGCTACCTCGACGAGGCCCGAGCCTGGCGCGGATGGCTGCTGCGCGCCGTCGCCGGCGACCCCAGCAAGCTCCAGATCATGTACGGCATCACGGGACGCCGCGAACTGACCGAAGGCGTCCTCAACCTCCCGGGCTATGAGAACTCCCGCCCCGTCCGCGTCGGCAATGCCGCGGCCCACCAGCTCCAGCTCGACGTGTACGGCGAGGTCATCGAGACCCTCTACCTGGGACACAAGTACGGCCTGGACCACGACGACGACGCCCACCAACTGCAGATCGCACTGATCAACTACTTGGAACGCTCCTGGTGCGAAGAAGACGAAGGCATCTGGGAAGTCCGGGGTCCGCGCCGCCACTTCGTTCACTCCAAGGTCATGGCCTGGGTCGCCGTCGACCGCATGATCAAGCTCGTTGAGTCCGGCGACGCAACCGGCCCGGTCGAACGCTGGCGTCGGCTCCGGGACGCCATCCACCACGACGTCTGCACCCGTGGCTACGACTCCCAGCGGAACACCTTCACTCAGTCGTACGGCTCGATCGAACTCGACGCGTCACTGCTTCTCATTCCCCAGGTCGGCTTTCTCCCCCCGACCGACAAGCGTGTCATCGGCACCGTCGAGGCCATCCAACGTGAGCTCGCCACTCCGGAGGGCTTCGTCCTGCGCTACCCAACCTCGGGAAGCGACGAAGGCGTCGACGGCCTCGTCGGAGATGAAGGAACTTTCCTGGCCTGCTCTTTCTGGATGGTGGAGGCGCTGACACTGATCGGCCGGCACGAGGATGCTCGCGCCCTGTTCGCAAAGCTCCTGGACCTGCGCAATGACGTCGGCCTCCTTGCCGAGGAGTACGACAGCAACGCCAAGAGGCAAGTCGGCAATTTCCCACAAGCGTTCTCCCACTTCGCGCTGATCCTCGCAGCGCTCCGCCTGGACGCTGCCGAGTCCGACTCCGCGTCCCGGCGCGTACTCGCCGCAGTCTCCGCGAACTGATCCGCTTCAACCCACAACAGGAAGTCCCATGCCCGTCAAGATCCCGACCACCGCCGCGCTCACCCAGCTCACCCCCGCCGAGAAGCGGGTCGCCGCACTCCTCGTCACCGGCGCCTCCAATCTCCAGGGCGCCCAGAGCCTGGGCATGAGCACCAGCACCTACGCCGGCCACCTCGGCAGCATCAGCCGAAAGTTCCAGATCACCAGCCGAGTCGGTAGGCCGGCCCGCGCGCATGCTGTGCTCGCCAGCGGGCAGGTCGCCCCGCCCCCGGCACCCGCCCAGGCCCCGGAATTCACCCTCGGTGAGCGGCGGCTCCTGCGAGCCCTCGCTGAGCACCCGGAAACCCACGACATCGCCCGGGCAGCCAGAGTCCCCGAGGCCGAGGTCCGCCCGTGGATCAGGGCCCTCGTCGCCAAGGCCGGGGCCGACAACGACACCCACTTGGTCGGCCTCGGCCACGCCTGGGGCCTTCTCGGCGCGCGCGGCGGCGAATCAGCCAGCAGCGACGACGCCCCGAACGAGACCGGCGGAGCGGCCCGGTGACCGGAACCAGTACACGCGCAGAGCGCCAGTCGGCCACCGAAGCCGCCGTTGACCAGGGCTTGGCCGGGGGAGGAGCCGACGCGGCTCATCCGCCGTACGAGATGCGTCCGCTGCTGACCGAGCAGGACCGTGAAGCGGTCGCCGATCTCGTCGAGCAACGCACTAAATGGCTCAACGACCGGTGGCTCACCCCGCCCTACCCCGGCGACCCGGCCGACCTGTTCCGGGATCCGGGGGTGGACTCGGTTGCCTTGTTTGAAGACGGGCTTCCCGTCGGGTGCCTGCAGCTGAACCGCCAGCCAGTACTCCCGTACTGGGACGCCGAAATCTACGAACCCAGTCTGCTGGTCTCCCTCGCCTACACAGCACCCGAGCGCAAAACCGACCTGGTCGGCCGCCTGATGACGCTGTGGGCGATGGACTTCGCCGACCGCCTGGGCATGGCATGGGTGCGCTGCGAGGTGCCGTCCGGCGCACCCAGCCGCGGCGGCACGATGCGCATGCACCTGCTCGATCACCTCATGAACGTGTGCGGGTGGCAGTTTGTCCGCCCCACGAAGGAGAAGGGCGGACGGCCGCTGGCGCTCTTGCAGCTCCCAGCGCAAGCCCAACACCTGCAACCGCTGATCTGCTGCAACGTCCCCCTCCAGCCCGCCGTCCCGAACCTGTGCAAGGAGTAAGGGCGATGACCACCTGGACCGGCACCATGACCGTCCCCAGCGGCGCTCGCTCGCGGCGGTCCAGCCCCCATCCGATAACAGTTGCGTCTGGAGGTTCTCCCATGCCCGGCACACCCAACAGTAAAACCCCTGAACCTTCGAACACACCGTCCTCGGCCGGGGCTGGACGCCTGACCCGATTCGATCCCCCACTCGACCTGCCCGTCATCTCAAAGCATCACCGCCTGGTGGGTCAGGACGCTCAGGACTTCCAAACGAAGGTCGTCGCGGCCTATGAGGAACGCAAAGCCGCGATCAACGACATCTGCGCGGCGACGACCCGCTCATACGGGGCCATCCACCGTCTTCTCAAACGCTGTGGAGTCCAACTGCGCGGTCGGGGCGGCGTGCGGCGCGGCCAGGACGTCGCTTCGTGAGGGCCCCAGGGAATGCGCTTCTGACGCCCGGAGCTTCCGAGTTGCCTGACCTGACCATCGCCGCCGCAATCACCACTCTGCTGACAAGACCCTCTGCCGCCGACAGCGCCAGCCACTACGGAAGGGGGTTCTGAGGATGGCGGACATGACGTCACGCAGCAGGGGGACGATCCGCGCGGCCGTCACCCACCGGCTCCCGGAACATGGAGCGGGCGCTGTGACTCCTCACCTCCGCGCTGACGATCCGGCCGCACGTCCGGCGCAAGGTGCCGAGCCTGCGGCCGGGCACTCCACCCGGATGGCCGGCCGCACCATGCTCGGGACGATCGTGCGTGCCCGTGCGCGGGACTACCTGCTGGACGCCGCGTACACGGCGCTCGCATACGGTCCGTGGTCCGCGGTGCGCATGGTGGACGTGGCGGCCGGGGCCGGGGTGTCACGGCAGACGCTGTACAACGAATTCGGCAACAAGGAGGGACTCGCACGGGCCCTGCTCCGCCGGGAGGTCGACGCCTATCTCGCGGGCGTCGACCGCGCGCTGGCCACCCACAGCGACGCAAGCGAGCGGCTGACCGCGATCGCCGAGTGGACGACGTCGTTGACACGGGGCAACGCACTGGTTCGCGCCATGCTCACCGGCTGCTGGAGCGAACGGCTGCCCGCGCCGACACTCGCGGCGGTGCCCTCGTCCTCCGCGGTGCCCGCGCAGCGTCGCGCCGACGGCCCGCTGCCCTCACCCGCCGACTTCGTGGCCCTGGTCCGCGACCGTGCGGTGGCTGTCCTCTCCGCCCCCGGCACGCCCACGTCCAGGTCCTCCGAGGCCGCCACCGGCAGCCACACGAACGCCTCCGTACGAGTCATCGCCCGCACAGCCCGCACCG
>NZ_JBEXSH010000057.1:0-19500 GCF_040613555.1 Streptomyces sp. NPDC006265 | reverse complement strand
TCCGGAGGGATCACCGTCTGGGCCATCAGCTCCGGCGTGACGGCGGGAAGCTCGGTGGGGTCGGTGAGGTACTGCGCGAACGCGGGGTCGTTGACCAGCTCGTCGTTCTGGAGCTGCTGGGCCTCGATGACGACCACGACATCCCGCCGGCGGATCTGGCCGAGGATGTTGACCCGCTGCACGGCGTAGAGCGCGTTGTCGTACGCGACGCGGTCGCGCTGGAACGAGCCGTGCTTGATGTCCATTTCGCTCAGCCCGAATTTCACGAGCTGGTCGTATTCCAGAACCACGCGCAGGGTGTCCGTGACGTACAGGCCACTGTCGCGGGGGTCCGTGTTCGCGGACTCGACGTGTGTGACGTGCAGGGCCGGGAGCTGCCAGCGGCCGTAGAAGACGCGGCCGGCGCCGGTCGCCTCGTCGTAGACCTCGTGCACGTCGCTCTCGGCGTACCGGAACCGGAAGTAGGTGACACTGTCGCCGGTACGGCTCTGCCAGCCCCTCAGAGCACGGTGAATGAGGGTGGTCTCCGTGTTGATGCCGAAGCGACCGCGCTTCCAGTCAGCCCGTCCCCGCATACCCGATCACCCCCACGTGCCCGGATAGAGCGGCGAGGGGATGCCGGACTCGTCGTCGTAGGCGTCACCGTCGATCGGCGGCAGCAGCCGCTCAGGCTTGGAGGTGTCGTCGTACTCGCGGGGCTGGAAGATCGGCACGAGCCGGTTGGTGGTCCGCGAGACCCGCCGGAGCTGGAACATCTCGATGCGGCCCAGGCCCACGTTGAGCTGCTGCGCGAGCGAGTTGTACCGGGCCTGGATCTGGCCCAGGTGTTCCATGAGCTGCCGGTAACGCTGACTGCGCGGGACGTAGGTCCCCTCGCTGGTGTTGACGTCAATGTCGGTGCTCGCGTCGGTGGCGAGCGACCACAGGATGTTGGTGACCGCGAGATAGGCCACCAGCGGTTCCTCCACCGCCGGGAGGTTCTCCAGGTCGATGGGCTCCAGGTCGTACCGGATGTGGCCGTGCCCGTCCCGGTAACGGGTCTTGAGCGTGCGGCCGTAGGTGTGCTGGTTCATCGCGTCGCTGACATACGTCTCCAGCTCCGCGTCACCGAACATCCCCTCGCTGCGCCCGCGCACGATGAGCGTCTGGCCATGCTTGAGCGGCGAAAAGGCCGGGTTGATCAGCAGGATGCTTCCCTCGGCCGGGCTGAGGACGTAGTCGGTGTCCTCCACCAGCTCGACGGTGCCCGCGGGGTCGAGGGTGGCGACCTTCGCCTGGACCGAGGAGACGTTGACCTCGGACAGGTCGTAGCTGCTCAGCTCGTCGCCGCCAACGAAGCTGTCGACGAAGGGGGCCGGAAGATCGCCCACCTCGGAACGGATGCGCTGAATGATCCCCGCGAGCGTCGCCACGTCAGCTCACCGCCAGCGTCATCGTCAACGACCCGGCTGCGAGTTGGAGGGCCTGGTTCTGTGCCGTGGTGATGGCGCTGGCCAGATTCCACGCCATCAGCGCCAAGCCCGTGGGCTGGCCGGCCGACGACGTCATGCGCGTGACGAGAGCCGCGCCCGTGACCGGGGCCGCCAGACCCGTCGGGTCGTTGAACGGGCCGAACTGCACGAGGTCGGTGTTCGCCGACTGCCGGCTGCTGGTCGACGCTGCACCCCAGGGGATGGGCTGGCGGGCGTAGCCGGTGCCGGCGGCCTCGATGCCCACGAGCGTGGTCATGTCCGTCTGGGCATCGATCACGACCTGCGTCAGCAGCATCAGGTAGGTCGTCTTCGGCTGCGGGTTGCCGGCCGCCGTCTTCGCCTGCCACTCGGCCTCCAGGGCGGTCGTGCGACCGTTGAGAAAGTCGAGCGCGCTGACGGCCCCCTGGAGGGCGATAAACCCGTTGGCGGCCATCAGTCACCCGCCGCCATCTGAGCCTGCCAGTCCGCGTACTCCGGCGGCTCCTTGCCGGAGCCGACCAGCTCGGTGAACTGCGTCATCGGGAAGCTGATGTGGTGCTGGGAGAAGCGGCCGGGCGCACTCTGCTCCAGCCACATCGCCACGACCGTGTGCTCCGCGCTGTAGCCGACGCCGTAGCTCGCCGGCTCGACGATGGCCAGAACCAGGAGCATGCGGTCGCTCTCCTGGATTTCGTCACCGCCCGGCGCCCGGTAGCGATGCGTCTTGGTGAGCATGCCGACGCCCTCCCCGAAATCGGAGAGAAGCCGGTACCACTGCCCCCGGGCCGGTGTCTTGTTGGTCTCGGCCAGGCTCTTGGTGTTCGCCACGAAGGCGCCCCTTTCGGTGGTTAGAGCCACTGCCAGACGTAGCCGAGCCGGTCCAGGTGCAGCGCCACATGCAGCGGCACTTCGTAGACCTGGCCCTCCTTGAAGTCGAAATCCGTGCCCTGACCGATCGTGACCTTCTCCAAGTCGCAGCCGATGCGAATGTGGACCTTCTCCGGAGGCAGCTCAACAGGCCCTTCCGGCGTCTCCTTTTCGGAAACGGACTGAAGGGTTCGGCCCTTCTCGTCCAGCGAAATGGGCTGGTCGAGGTTGGCCGCCGCCTCGGCGTGCTGCATGGCGATTTCGCCCTTGCGCTTGGCAAGTTCATCGGCATGCTGCTCGGCGAGGATTCGCTTCTTGTTTCCGGTGTGATCCTTGGGATTCGGTCGGGTACGCGGGTTTGCAGGCACGGAGTGTTCTCCTAATGAGTCGGGTGAGGAGTCCGGGGCGGGGACGTTGGCAGAATTCCCCGCCCCGGGGAGTGCGTCGATCAGTTGGTCACGCACTGCACCACGGCGTAATCCGTGATGAGTCCGAGGCCGAAGATCGAATACCACGCCAGGGCGTGCTCTCGGCCGAAATCGAGCACGCCGCCGTCGCGAAGTTCGACGGGCAGGGAGATGGCGTGACCCGCGGCGTTGTCCCCGATTACCAGAGCGCGGTACAGGGCGTTTGCCGGGGCATTCGGGTTTGTCGGGGTCGAGGTGACCTCACCGATTGCCGGGGTCGATCCGGAGGCGGTTCGGGCGGCCTGACCACCCCACGTCTGGGCGGTGTTCGTCGGGATGTTCGTTCCGAGCTGCTGGGTCGCCGGCGGGGTCGTGTTGCCCTGGAAGACCTGAGTTGTCTCGATGAACACGACATCGTTCAAACGTCCGATTTCTCCTAGCATAAAGTTGCCGGGAGCCGCATACTTCGTCACCTCGATGAACTCGGGATCATCGCGGAGACGGCGGGACTGGTGAGGGTGTACGAACGCAACGTACGTCTCGCCCAGTCGGGGGACGTTCTTCGTCGCGAGGGTCTCCACGGCATCCTTCACCAGTGCAGACGTGAAGAAGAAGCCGCCGTTTGCAGCCATCGTGGCCTCACTGTCTGCAAACATCCCGCGGTCGTACGGGGACAGCGGAGTCCGGGCAGCGCCAGCCGACCAGGAGGCCAGCTTGTCATACCCATACAGAACTGACGGGGCGCCCATGAAGGTGTCCCTCGCGAGCGCATCGATGTACGTCGCCATGTTCCTCCCCAAAAGACGAGCGCCCGACGCCATTACGTCGTCGAAGCTCGCATTGAGGAGGAGTTCGGTCACGGCGATTGCGAAGCCGTGTTCCGCGACCGTGATGGTGATCTGCTCGGCGGACAGTGCGTGAGTTTCCATCCGCACGCCCTCGACGAGCTGCTGCGCCCCGTCGAGCGAGCGATAGCGCATGAAATTCACGGTGAGCCCGGGGGCGGTTCCGAGTTCGGTCTTCTTGACCAGGAACTGCTCGAACCTGAGCACGGGCATTGCCTGGAACAAAATTTCTTTGCTCCACAGCGTCTGGATGGCCGGCGTGAGCATCGTGCTGTTTGCCGCCTGATACGCCGTCGGCGTCGGCGACAGGACCGGAGTCCCAGTGATTCCGCTTGCCACGGGTGCCTCTCATTCCGTGTTGGGCCGCCGGGATGAGTAGGAATGAGAGGCGGTCTGTCGAGGGAGCGGGTCAGTCGAAAAGCCCGCGGTTGCTGGAGTTGGTAGCCGCTGCCCCGAGGAGCTGCGAGCGGTAGCGCGCGAACTCCGACATCGGCATGTTCTTGATGTCCTCGACCGAAAGCTGGCGGGCGCCGGCGTCCCCATCGGTGGGGCCATTCCCGGTGTAACCAGTTGTCGACACGCCCCGCATCTGGGAGCGAGCCTGCTGCTGGGCGGCCGACACGGACTGGAAAATCGCGTCGGTCTTGACCTTGAGCAGCTCGATCGAAGCGTCGACCTCTTCCCGAGAGTTCCCGGATACCAGGTCGACCAGTTCGGGAGCGATATCGTTCCGCTCCGCGTTGACTCGTTCCTGAATGTAGGCACGAAGCGCGTTGAATTCGGCCTCCTTGGCGAGAGTCGCACGCTCCTGCTCGCGCTCCGCCTGAAGCTCGGCGAACTTGCGCTCCCACTCGGTGGAGCGCTCCTCGACGAGTTTCTTGGCGGACATCTCTGCCTCGGACCGCTTCCTGGCCGCTTCCTCCTCGGCGGCCTGGCGCTCGGTCTCTTCCCGCTCACGGGCCTCGCGCTCCTCGCGCACTGCCGCCAGCTCGGCTTCGAGGGCTTGGAGGCGCTCGTCGCCCTTCGTGAGGCGTGAGTAGAGCTTGTCCTTCTCCTCCTGCCGCGCCTTTTCGAGTTCGGCCGCGGTGAAGGTCCGGCCACCCTCGGCCGGCTGCTGGGCCGGCGGGTTGGTCTCGGTGTGAAGGGTCACGGTGCCGTCGGGGTTGGCCTGCGCGCCAGTGCCCGGGTGGGCCGGCGGCGTCGGTGTCGGCGGCTTCGGGCCAGTCGGGTTCGGGTTGGTGGGCACTTCTACACTCCAGGCTGGGGTAGCCGCCGGAATGAGCAGAAATGAGTGGCGGACGGTTCAGTCGTTTTCCGGGTTTCTCCGTTGGGCGAGCTTCGTGCCCTTGGAGAGCGTCACGAGTTCACTGAGGACCGATTCGATGTCCTGACCGCTGCCCGTACCGGGAAGTCCCGGCAGTGGACCAGCGGCCGTTGCTCCCGATTTGGGATCCGATGAGGACCCGCCTGCGGGGGCAGGGGGCGGGCTTTCCACGCCAGTGGGCGGCAATCCCGTTGTCCGCAAGATAGCGGAGGCGATTTGGGCCTTGATAAATTCCAGCGCCCCGTCTTCCTTGGCCTCCGCCAGGCGCTCGTCGAAAATCTCCTGCATCTTCTCGTCGAGGAACGTTTCCCCTAGGTCCCGCAGCGCTCCGCGCTTCGATTCCAGACCGAGCGCGAGCTTGGCCTGGACCTCGTTCAGCTTCACCAATTCGTCGACCGGCAGCGGAGGCGGCCAGTCGCACGTGGTGTCGTAAACGGACGGGTCCCGTGGGTCGATGACGAGAGGCTGCTGCTCCGACGTGCGGATGCCTTGTGTGTCCGGGTTGTAGACGCGGGTCTCAGGCTCGTACAGGAAGAGAGTGCGCAGGATGAGTTCGTTGATCCGGCGCAGCCCGTCCGTGTAGTTGGTCTGCTTGAGGCTGTACCGCTGCATCAGCGGGAAGAACTGAATGCTGAGCGCGACCCCACTGGTATTCGAGATCGCCTGGGACTGGCCCAGGGCGGACTCGGGGACGCCGGTCAGTTCGTGCATGGACCTCTTGATCAGGTCCAGGTAGGCCAGGGGGCCGGCCAGGTCGACGCCGTTTTCCAGGTTGAAGACCTGGGCGTCCTTGGGCAGTCCACCCCAGATCTTCCGGGGGCCCTTCTCCAGGTTGCTCGCTTTGGCCCCGATGAGGATGGTGACCGGGGCGCTGTGGTAATTGACGATGTCCGAGATCTCGGTCGCCTTCTCGTTGAACTCACGGTTCAGCGGGATGACATCAACGATGTCGGCCAGGCCCCAGGGTGAGCCTGATACGGAGATGTTGCGGATGTGCACGACGGGGATCTGACCCAGCGGGTTCTCACGGGCGTCGAGGAGTTCGTCATTGACGTATTCCTCAATGTAGTCGTCCGTGATGATCTCCGTGTAGGTGTACACGGCACGAGTTCCCTCTAGGGAGGTGCCCCAGAATTTATACTTGACCTTTAGCCTCAGCAAACGATCACGATCGTGTGGGTGGTACTCCGGAAAAACCTGGGCGCTGTTCATCGGGAGAATCCGGACGCGGCCGGCGTGCACGTTGCCGGCGGGGTCGGTCCAGGCCGGCTCGTACGCCACCTTTACAAAGCAGTCGCCGGAGACTCCGCCGTTCTCGACCATCTGCCAGAGCAGGGACTTCTTATCGTTGTCGACGTTCCAGGCACGGTCGAGAAGCGCCGGAACGACGTGCTCGTACTTCTTTTCGCTCTGGAAGTGCACGCCGCGGCCGAACGTGAAGTTCGTGATGTAGCGGGAGAGGGCGCCGACGTAGTTGACGGTGATGCTGGGCTCGCCGGCCTCCCGCTTGTAGGCCCAGTGATGGCCCAGGTACCAGGCGAAGTGGTTGGCGTAGCGAGTGAGGCGAGGCCCGTGTACCTCGAACTCTTCGTCGGCCAGCTCGACCAGGCCGAGAGGGCTGATGGAGATGGTCAGGTCGCTGGCGGAGGCCCGCATGGATGGGGAGACGAAAGCGATGCTCACGACGTCACCTCCTCGCGAAGACGGTCGGGCACATCAGATGGCCAGTTGCGGGACGGCGGAGCCGGTCCAGGGCAGGGCGACGATGTAGATGCGCGGGTGTACGGAGTGGGAACTGACGGTGTCGGTCGAGGCCGCTGTCCCGAAGACGTCCGCGGCCAGGCCGATCCGCACGCTCTTGCCGGCTTCCACGGTTTCGGTGAAGAACAGGCCGTGGCTCTGCTCGTTGCCCGTCTGCACGTTCATGTTGCGGTCCCCGTAGGTGGAGGAGCCGTCAGGCCGGAGCTGGAGCCGCACACGCACGGCAGTGGAGAGAGTGCCGTTCCACCCGAGACAGACGTTGCCGTACACCAGCAGCAGTCGGCGTTGCGAGAACGAGGGCACCTGGTAGGAGTGGGCCAGCGTCGGCGTCTTGATGTTGCCGGCCAGGCTGAACGTCGTCGTGCGAGCTGTGCCTACAGCCCAGGGCGAGACGCTGAGGGCTGTGACCTGCCCCTGCAACGTGGTGATCTGGGTCTGCTGGACGGACTGCGTGTTGTTCAGTGAGCCGATGGAGGCTGAGGCGTCGACCAGCGTGGGGCTCAGCGGCCCCGTCGGCGCGCTGGTGCCTCCGATGACGTTCTTCAGCAGCGTGTCGAGGGGGTCAGCAAGCGCGGCAAGATCCACCGGTACGTCGGGGATCTTGCCTTCGCTCGGAATCGGCAGCTTCGCCCACGGTGTGGACTGGCCGGGATTAGTCACGGATCGTCCTCAGTCGACGCGGGCGTAGTTCCGGCGCTGATGGCGGCCTTCGCCGCGGTCGACGTTGCTGTACTTCAGCTCGGGCTCGCTGGCGCCTTCCGCCATCGCGGAGATGAAGGTGGGGGCTTCCGGCCAGGAGGCAGAGCCGACGTGGGCGCGCTCGCGCATCGTCTCCTCGGGGCTCTTTTCGAACACGTTCATGTTGTGGTTCGAGCGGCCGGGCGGGGTGCGGTATCCCTGCATGACGCCCTCGCTGAATTCGCGGGGGATGTCACTGTCGGAGGCGACGCCTTCCTGGAAACGGAGGGGGCCGCGACGGGACGGGTTGTTGGCCGTCTTCCGCTCGTAGGAGCGGTCGGCACTTTCCCGGAACTGCGGGTCCGGGGCGAGAGGGCTCTGCGCCATGGTGGGCCTCCCAATTTGAGACGTCTCACCAAGGACGCTAAGCACGCTATTTTTTGGGCCGTTAATGACTACCAGGGGCTGTTGTGCATCTCGGCTTCCGGCATGGCGATATCTGCCGTCAGGTAGAGGGCGTTGGAGAGGGAATCCACGTAGTCGTCGTGGGCTGCGTCGACCTCGGGAGCGGCGACGATGATGTGCGGCCCCTGGTAGGTGAGTTCGGCGTCTTCCATCTGCTGCCGGAACTTTCTCCAGTTCTTCGTCTGGCGGGTTTTCGCGTGCGCCGGCCAGATGACGAGCCCTTTGGACATGAGGTCCATGGTGTGGGCCCACCTCTTGGTCTGGTTGGTGCGGTCGCTCTTGAGATCCACGATCTGCGCGTAGGGCATGAGGACGCGGAGCCTGCTGGCCACGACGTCGCCCAGGCCGCCGGCGTCGATCCCGATGGCGAAGACGTTGTAGTGGTCCAGGAAATCGACGATTCGGTAGTACTGCGTCTCCCAGTCGACCCCGGTCAAGTCGAGCCAGTTCAGGACCCGGTGCTCGTAGTAGCCGTACTCGTCCGGGTAATCCCAGTTGACCCAGCACACGGTGACGACGGTGGAGTCTGTTTTACGGGCCGGGTCGATTCCGACGACGACGGGGGAGCGGTGCCATTCCTGGACGACGCGCATGGAGACGTCGCCCAGTGAATCGAACCGGTCGCTCGTGACGAGCATGCCCTTGTCGAGCAGCCAGATCAGCCGGTAACTCAGCTTGAACTCGTCGGATTCCTCGCCGAGGCGGTCCATCTCGGACTGGACGAATTTCTTGTACCGGGGGACATGCTTGGAGACCTCTTTCCAGTCGACCTGGAAGTGGTCGTTCTTCCTGCCCTTGCGGTTGGCCTCACGCTTGTTCTTCTGAATTTGCTCGTAGAAGCCGTTCTTGGTGTAGGACGGGGTCCCGGTCAAGCAGAGGGTGCCGGCGGTCGAGCTGAGCATCGGCGCGATCGACTTGTTCAGAACCTTGTCGTCCGCGGCCTGGGCCTCGTCGATGACGACGAGGTGGTAGGTCTGGCCTTCAATCTGGGCCTTCGGGTGGGCGGTCTGCTTCCTGATCAGCGAACCGCACCGCTTGAAGCGCAGCAGCTTCCCCCGGGTGATGATCTTCTCGTCGATCTCCGGGTCTGCCATGAGATCCTGCGCTCGCTCACTCGTGAGCCGGCCGACGATGCGGGAGAACAGCGTCTCGCTCATTTCGTCCGTCGGAGCAAAGACGCCGATCCACAGACCTTCGCGGTATTTCCCCAGCAGGTCGGGAAAGAGCTTGGCCAGCCGCGGCAGCATGATGGCGGCGCCGCAGACCGTGTCCGCGACCGTCTCGGACTTGCCGGACTGCCGGCTCCACAGGGCGGTCAGCTTGGCGGAGTCCTCGGTGATGAGGCTCTCCAGAATGCGGCGCGCGAGGGGGAGCTGATAGGGGCGCAGGGGGTGGCCGGACAGCTCGTCGATGACGAGGACGATCTTGTCGATGATGTCCTCGACGAGGGCCTGGTCGGTGCTGCGCGATACGGCCGGGTCGGACTCCTCGGGCATGCCCAGCGTCAGCTCGTGGTCGGTGGCATCGAGCGGCGTGGTCCCCATGCCGGCGAAGGTAAAACGGGGCAAATATGGACAGATAATGCTTCCATCGGTACCTAATGCACGGTAGTCCAGGGCTACCATGCGTTATTCCGCTAGGGTGCCGCTCATGGCCGCCACGACCACCGCGCCCAACTGGGCCGACCGCAACCGTCGTTCACGCAACACCGACTGGACTCTGACCACCTTCAGAGACCGGTGGGAAGACCAGCTCCAGAACCCCGGGACCAGGCGCAAGTACCTGGCGTACTTCGATCTCTTCGTCACGTGGATGGAGCGCTACAGCGACTACAGCGGTATCGAGGTGATCAAGCAGGCCGGCGTCGAGGAGCTGGAGGACTACTTCGCCTACCTCCAAGCCCCCCACTGGGACGAGCACCCCGGCGCCTGCAACACCGAATGCGGCAACCTGCCCTACAAACTGCCCAGCCAGAAGGCCAAGTACGACGCCCTCAGCAGCGCCTTCAACTACTCCGTAATCCACCAGCTCCGTGGCACCAACCCCGTGGCCGCCATCAAGCTGGACCCCCGCACCCGCAAGCAACGACTCATCCTGCTGCCCTGGGAAGTCCACGACGTCGTCGCAGCAGCAGGACGCGAATCCCCCCGCGCCGCCCTGGTCACGGCCCTCTTCTTCGGCGCCGGCCTGCGCTGCGAGGAGGTCGCCAACATCGACGTCCACCGCTTCTACTACGTACCCCGAGGCCGCATGCTCCGGCTGAAGCGCAAGGGCAAGAACCGCTGGCAGGACATCGACATCCCCCACGCGATCGTGCCCCTACTCCAGAAGCACCTAAGAGGCCGCACCGAGGGACCGCTGATCACGTCCACCGGCCGACGCACCCGCAACCCGGACACCGGCCAACTCGAACACACTCGCCTCGACCATTCCGGCCTCTTCCGCATGGTCCAGCGCGCCGGCGCAGCCTGCCAAGTCAAGGTTGCCCCTCACGACGGCCGCGCCACGTCCATCACTCTCGCCCTGGTCGACCCTGCCCAACCCAGCCGCGACCGCATCATGACGTACTACGATCACGGCGACTTCAACACCACGATGATCTACCGCCACGCCTCCCGGCTGCCTGCCGGCCACCACCGCAACCCCTACGGCATCGACTGGACCACCCAGGCGCCCTGACGAATATCAACGGAAAACCCTCCACTCCTACGGTCAAAGAACCGGACCCGGAAGGGAGGGTTTTTCGATGCCCCTGCACGGATTCAACGACGACGAAATCCGCGAATACATCCTCAGCAGCCGCGAACGGCTCGGCCCGCGCAAGTTCGCCGCGCTGGTGCGCGCCTTCCACATGGGCGACGACCAGACGCTGCTCACCGAGCGGCCCACCAACACCTCGAACCCGCCGCGCCCGCGCACCATGGCGGCCGGCTACGACTACAAGTCCAAGACGATGTTCGTCAGGTTCCGCGGCGAGAGGGTCGCCCCCGGCCATTACCAGGACGGCGTCGGCTACGAGTACTACAACGTCACCCGCCGCGAGTGGGACCGCTTCCGCAATGCCCACTCCCCGGGCCGGATGATCAACAGCCACTTCAACAACAAGCCGTACTCGCCAGCGGCCTGGTGACGCCCATGCTCATCACCACCACCCGCTGCCGGCGCGACTGGCCCCGCCGCTACCGGACCTATTACCAGGAGACGGCCCCGCCCTACCGCCGGGCCGAGCCCGCCACCGTCTACAGGCTCGGCACACGGGGCCTCGTCGTCGGCCGCTGGACCTCCCGCGCCCAGGACGAGCACCAGGCCCTCGCAGACGCCCTCCAGGCCCGTCCCGCGACCGCCCTCAGCTCCGAGGGCCATCTCCTGCCCAACTACCGCCGTACGGAGGCGTAGCCGTGTTCACCCGCCGAGAAGACGCCCCCAACCCGTACCTGGCCGACGCCCGCCGGCGCATCGCGAAGATGTCCTCCGACGGGGCCCGCGAGTACAGCATCAGCGTGTGGGCCTACGGCATGCGCGTCGCCGAGACGCCGGCCGAGCACCTGGCCGACGACCTGGGTGAGTGGGACATGGCCCTCGCGACGCTCCAGGCCGTACGCGAGCGCATGGCTGCTGCCTGACAAGGGCCCCTCACCGGCGTCATGACGCTGCTACGCTGCGTCACTTGCCGCGTACCGTGAAGGAGACCCAGATGACGCCGGCCGTCGGGCAACAGCGTGACGTCTACAAGCCCCCGCTCCAGCAGCCCGCCAAGCCCAGGGTCCACACGAACCCCCGGCCGGCCACGGCCGAAGAGTTCGAGGACGACGCCGTACTGAAGGGCGTACTGCTCGACAGCACCCTGCTCAGCGGGCTGGACTTCGAGATCGTCGAGATGGAGCAGTCCCGTCTCGCCGGCACCCGCATGAACGGGACGAATCTTGAGCGATGCGTGTTCGCTGACCTGGTCTGCGAGAACGTCGACTTCGCCAACCTCCGCGCCAGAGACACATCGGTGCTCCGGAGCACGATCACGACCAGCCGGCTCACCGGCTCCCACTGGACCTCGGGGCAGTTCACCGACGTCACCATCGAAGGCGCCCGTGCCGACCTGGCGCAGTTCCGCCAGTCCAAGCTCAGGCGCGTGGTATTCCGGGAAACGAACCTCCGGCAGGCCGATTTCCAGTTCGCCGAGCTGACCCACGTCAGCTTCGAGAACTGCGACCTGAGCGGCGTGCAGTTCGCCAACGCCAAAATGACCCGAGTCGAATTCACCAACTGCACCATGCTCGACATCGGCGGCACGGCCGGCATGAAAGGTGCAACAGTACGAGGCCCAGGCGCCATGGAACTGAGCCTGAGCCTCGCACGTGAAGCCGGGATTCTGATCGAGTCGTAGCCCGTCAGGCAGCGACGGACGGCTTGTAGCCGGCGTACTCCCCGGAGGAGATACTGCGGGCGACGTGACCGAAGTCGAGCGGGTCGGGGCCGGTGCCGGCCCACTCGGTCATCTCGTCCAGCAGCATCTTCCCGTAGTCGGTGAAGTGCTGCCGCTGGTGTCCCAGCGACTCACACGCATCCCGCAGCGACTTGGTGTACAGGTCGACGAGCGTGCTGACGCCGCGGCGGTGCTGCAAGTACATCAGCGGCACGGCGACCGCCGCGGCGTGGAACGCCTTGTCCAGCGGGCGCATCTGGCCGATCTTCACCGCGGACAGCGCGCGGTACCTCTCGCCCTCCATCTGGTGCGAGGTCAGGTTGAACATGCCGTAGACCATGTCCATCACGAACAGGCCGGTGTGCAGGGCCTCGTGCACCAGGCACTCGGCGAAGTCCTGCACCTCCCACCCTTCGGCCGGGCTCATGACGACGACGCCCGGAAGCGTGTTGGCGCTGCCGCCGCCGTCTACGCCGCTGTTGAGGACCACGACGTCGGTGACGAACAGCTCGGCCAGGCGGTGCAGGTTCGGGTCGAGGGTGCGGACGTGCTCGAAGGCCCCGTGGACTTTCAGGTCCCACGCCTCACGGGTCGGCCCGTCGGTGGCCGTCGCCCCGGCGAAGATGTGCTCGAAGATGCCCTCGGCGCGGCAGTGCTTGGCCCACTTGCCGTCCTCGTAGCTGATGGCGACGCCGGCTTCGGCCGGTGCGTAGGGGCGCAGCTTGGTGATGGCCTCGCGGTAAGCCTCCGGCAGGTCGGCCGCGTCCTCCACGGGCTTGCCATTGACGGCGTGGGCGAACCGGGCGACCGTCTCTGCGGTGTGACCGATGTTGAGGAAACGCACAGACTTTCTCCTAGAGTGAGATGCGTGTGCCCGGAGCGAATGGTCCTCGCTCCGGGCACACTCAGGGGTTCAGCGCGTCAGGGGCGGACTAGGAGGTCCAGCCGCCCATCATGCAGACGTTGCCCTCCTCGTGGGACGCGGTGATCCGGCCGCGGATGCCGGCCGCGAGCGCCGGCGGGTCGGTCTGGACGGCCGTCACAACGCCGGTGAGCGTCTGGGTGTCCACGGCCGGCGGGGTCGGTCCCGGGGGAGTGGTCATGTGATCCTCCAGTTTTCCGTTGGGTGTGCAGAACCTGGCTGACAGCGTGTGCCTCTGCCGTTACCGGCTGCTGTTGCCGAGGAGAAAGCTACCTACGAAACCCGGCCCCGGAAACACCGAAAACCGCCAAACAGCGAAATCGGAATATGCCAATCTTCGTGCTCGTTTTCGGGCATGCAAAAAGCCCGGAAGTGTGAAAGTGATCTTCCGGGAAAACGAGCGCACCTGAATGCCTGGGCGGGCCAGCGACTCTAGGGAGTGGTAAGAGTAAATAGTGCCAGCCCAGGCACTCTAGGTGCGATCATGCCTGATTTTCGTTCCCTGACTCATCCCCTCTCTGAATCGGCATCGTGTACCGCCTGGACGATGTGGGAGACATGGAAAGAAGGTCGTCTTCGGCGGGGTCCAAGTAGTCCTCGGCGTGGCAGCACAGACACGTCCTGTGCCCCCGGGCGAGAGCGAGCATCATGGAAATCGACCCGGCCCAGACCGTTATGCAAAGAATCCCTGCGAGGGCGCATACCGTCGTGCCGCTGGTCCTCATGCTCACTGGGAATCTCCTGTACGAGGGCCTGGCCGGCGGCCAACTCGGAGGGGGTCATGCGCCGGCCAGGCCCGTGTCAGGTGGCGGGACGCCTTCCTGTGAGCACCTCCCGCCACCGCTTGCGCGGCCCAAAAGCGATGCTTACGGGCCGAGTTGAGGTCGAGCTACGCGGCCCTCAGCTTCACGAGGACCAGCTCCAGAAGTTCTGTGGGCGGCGGAGAGACGGACTCCCACGCTTCGGCCGCTCTTGCCCGTTCGAGCTGCTCGTCCGTCATGCGTCCCAGGCGGCTGGCGTAGGACATCTCGACGGCCCGGATCTGCGCCTTGAGGGAGGTGATGTCCGCGCTGTTGAGGCGGACCTTGAGGTTCCCGTACTGCGTCTCGCCGTCCGGTCCGGTTCTCGAATAGCCCGCGAAGTCGATGAGAAAGGGCTCGTCAGGGTAGGGGTCGGCGTCCAACTCCGCCTGACTGAGCAGGGATAACTGAGGGTGCTGATCCTCTGGGTTCACTCCCGCCTCCTCACGCATCGACTCGCTACGGTTAGAGCCGAAATCGGCTGATTTTGCCGTCATCAGTCAAAATGACCTTGTACTCGCGGGCTAAGAGCGTCACCAGGATCAGGCCCCGGCCGCCCTCTTCCGACTCACCGGGAAAGCGGTTCTCCGGCGCCTTCTGAGATCCGTCCTTCACGTCGACCGTGCACCCGGGCCACACCGTGACCTCGAAGCACTCGCCCTCGGCGTGCAGTACCGCGTTCGTCGCGAGTTCGCTGACCAGCAAAGTGCAGGTCTCGGCCTGAAGCTCCGTGCCGCCGGCCTGCCGGAGAACTTCGGTGGCCCAGTCTCGGGCCGGGCCTACGGCCTCCGCCTTGCACGGAAACGCTTCTCTCGCCACGAACGCGCCTTGCTGTTGGTGCTGTTGTGTGCGCATCGCAGCCTCCAGCACGCGGCATCTGGAGCCGCGCAAGACGATCACGCACCGCTACGAGCCCCGTCCGGTACGTAGTTCCGAGTGTGGTGCGTACGCAACTGCTTACGCAACCCAGGTGCCGGAATTACCCCCAGACGTGCCGTCAACTGGGGTGCACGCGCTACGCTCTGGCTGAACTCTGGCCGCAGAAGGGAGGATGATCATGGCGCTCAACCCTGTCGCCCGTTCGGCACAGGAACGCTTCGGTGAGGCACTGAAAGAGGTCCGCCTGAAGACCCGGGTCAACGGTGCTCCGGTGGGCCAGGCTGAAGTTGCCCGAGCGCTGGGCCTCCCGTCGTACCACCGGTACTCCCGCATCGAGCGAGGGGAAGCCTGGGCCAAGGACAGCGAGTGGAAGATTATCTGCAAGGTGCTACGGCTGGACGAGGTCACGCGCGTCCGGCTGGAAACCTTGCGCTCCGCGGTTCAGGACATCAAGGAAAGCGCCTGGTGGAGCGAGTTCGCTGACGACGTCGACCCCAGCTCCATCCAGTTCGTTACGTACGAGCAGATCGCCAAAACGATCGTGACCGCGTCGGCCGGCATCCCCGGGCTGTTCCAGACCCCGGAGTACGGAAGGACGCTGACGAGCTACCTCGCCAAGTCGACGATGACGCCGCAAGGCGTGGAGCGGTCGGTCGAACTGAGGCAGAACCGCCGTAAGGTCTTCAACCGGCCAAACCCGCCAGCCGTGGAAGCCATCATCGGAGAAGGCGCCCTCCACCAACGCGTCGGGGGCACCGAGGGATTGATCCACCAGCTCGACGCACTGCTGAAGGACGTGGAAACGTACGGAGTGACGATCCGGGTCATTCCGTTCGAGGCTAACGCCGCGTTGGCCTACCCTTTCCATCTCTTCGAGTTCGGAGAGGGTGAAAAGCCCGTCGGTGCGTTCGACGTCATGACGGGCATCATCTTTAAAGACCGACCCACTGAAATCCGCGGACTGCGCTCTTTCCTGGGGGACCTGGCGGACCTGTCCATGTCCCCCGAGCGGTCCGTGGACCGTATCCAAAAGATCAGGAATGAGCTGTCCCGTGACTAACGACGCCGCCCGCCAGGCCAAGATGACCGTGCTCGACGAGCTGCTGGCCACCGACCCCGCCACGCTCACTTTCGACAAGTCCTACGAGTCCGCCGGCGGTTCCGGTGACTGCCTTGAAGTAGCCAAGGTCCCGGGCAAGGGCTACCTGCTGCGCCACTCCATCCTCACCGACCGGCTCATCCCGCTCACCGAAGGCGAGTACACCGCCTACGTCAGGGGTGTCCAGAACGGGCAGAGCAGCCTTCTGCCCGACAGCCTGTAGCCGCACCCGAGCAGAACGAAGGCCCACTCCCCGGTGATTCCGAGGGGCGGGCCTTCGCTATGACCGGACACGGATCTTCGCCCTCCGCGGCCGGCCACGCTTACAGACCGAGGAACACCCCGAGCTGGACGCTGACGGACACGAGGACTTCGAGGACGCTGGACATGGGGACCTCCGAGGGGTCAGTACGTGGGTGCCATGAAGATCGAGCTTCGGCCCTGCCCCATGGACGGCGCTCCGGTAGGTGCGGCGCCAGGGGAGCCGAGGCCGAGCTGGGCGCGGGTGGGGCGTCCGCGGACCGGGCTGGTGCCCGGCTGGGCGCTCAGCCACGGCAGAGTGCTCGCGGAGAGGGCCGGCGTGCCAGGGTCAGGCAGTTCAGACGGCCAGCCGGCCGCCAGGCTGCTCCTGGGGCCCCCGGTGGGGGTGCCGGGGAGTATCTCCTGGAACGCCTGCCACGACGGGTTGGGGCGTCGTACGAGGGGCATGACGGTCACCTCGAATCGGGCGGGAACCCCTTAAAGGTGCCGGCCGCGAATATCCGGCAGGTAATTATGGGTTGCCGTACTCCGGCTTCGCGTACGTCAGCTTCGGGAGCTGCTGCACAAGCGACCTGATCCGCTTGCACTTCACCCTGGTCGTGTGTTGGTCCCACGGGTAGTCATCGACGACCGGCACGTTGTTGAACAGCCAGACGTCATCGGGATGGATGTGCCAGGAGAGCTGGCCGGTCGGGCACTCGACGTACAGCACCGGCCAGCCTGGGGTGAGCGGGTCGGTAAAACTGAGCGCTCCGCCAAAAAGCGCGACTAGCACGGCCAGGAGGTGGGCGCGGTCCGTGTAGACGTCGATTTCTGCCGGCTCGTCGGCGTCAGCCATTTGGGTGGTCCTTTCGGAACTGGGCTGACGCAATCGTGCAACGCGAAGTTATTTCGCCGGTAGCGACACGAATGGGCGCTCGGGTGAATCCCCCCACCAGCCGGTGCCGTACCGGATTTCGAGCAGGATCTCACCCCGGGTGAATTCCTTGTCCGTGTACTCGAACGGCGGTATGTAGAACAGCCGGTACAGGCGCTGGCCGGGGTCGTAGCCGGAGACGGTGAGCACGGCGGGGAAGCTGAAGGGAATCTGCCAGCGCTTGTACTGGGTGGAGACGAAGCCGAACCGGTGCAGCTCCTGCATCGCGGCCTGGAGCTGCTGCTGCGGCACCATCGGGTTGCTCACCTCCCACCCGTAGTCCTCGGGCCGGAAAGGCTCGGACAGCGGGAAAGGCTCGGCTATCGGGAGCTGGAACATCATGCGCCTCTCCTCGGGGCGTAGGTGAGCGCCGCGGACACCGCGAGCCGGTAAGCGAGGTAGGGCCGGCGCAGCTCGTGCACGTGCAGCTCCAGGACCCGGTTCATCGCGTCGACCAGGTCGGTGCGCACGCCCAGGCCCTCATCCTTGAAGTACGTGTAGCCGGGCTCTGTGCGGCCTTCCTCGGCCAGGTGCAGCAGCGGCAGAGTGGGCGGCGGCGGATCGCCGCCCAAGTCGACGTGGTCGCACTCAGGGCAGCAGCAGGGCCGGCCGCTGAAGCTGTCGACCTGCCAGCACCGCTCGTGCTCGCCGGCCGCGCATGCGGGGGAGAGGAACAGGTCGGTGCTCAGCGCGGCGAGGAAGGCGACCTCGGGCCTGACGTCGGTCCAGTCACCCACGGCCGGCTCCCCGTGGTGCCGGCGTTTCCCAGCGCGCGACATGGTCGCGGCCGGCCTCGGTGGGGCTGTAGCAAGTGCCCTCGTCTCTGCGGTCCTTGAGAGCGTTACCGGCTCGCTGGAGGCTGCCCAGAACGGCAACGACGCGGCCGGTCGGGATACCGGTGAGTGACACCACTTCGTCCACGGTGCAGGCCCCCTCATCACGGAGAAGCCTGAGCACCTGCTGGGTTTCCGTCATACCCATGAGTTTTTCACTCCGTGACCAGTACGGTGCGGGAAACAAGCAAGACCCCCCACCGAGGAGGAACAGGTCCGCAGTGGGGGGTCTTACGCTCCGGTCTCCGGTCAGTCCCATCACTCCACCGTAAGAGCGACGCCGCTACGTCGGGGACTTTCCGTCGTCCGTCGTAATGAGTAACGGCGCCGGGCGTCGGCCGGTTACGCATTTCCCGACGGGCCACTCGAACGGCCGAATCGGGTCCTGTACCTGTCCAGCATTTCGACCACGGGCGCCGAGCCGTACAGCAGCGGCGGGTCAGGAGCGCACTCGGCCTGGTACGCCAGCCACAACATTCCGACGACGTCTTTGGCCGTCTGCCGCAGCCGGTACTTGGGGCACGCGGTGTACCCGGCACCCTGACGCCGGTATCGCTCCCTGCGGGCGAGTGTCTCGCGCAAGGCCGGACTGAGACGACGGAGGGAATCGACCTCCACCCATGAATCCGTCCAGTGCACACGGAAATTGACCGGCAGCTCGACCGCGTCCAAGAGGAACAGCGCGAAGTTCCCGACGGCTCTGGACATGTACCCGGAGTCGCGCTCCAGCAGCAGCCGGCTCTCACGACTTTCCGGGTCTGCGTCCTGGACGAAGAACTTGACGTACGCAATCGCCCAAAGACGCGGGTCGTCCACGGCTTTGGGTTCCGCCATTTGTGGCATGTCAGCGATTAGCCTTCCCAGCATGATTCATGTGCCTGAGCCGCGGGACTTGTGCCCCGAATGCGGCAGCAAAATTGAGGCAACTCGAATGGACTACGGGTACTGCTCCCTCTGCCGCGATTTTCACGCGGCCAACGAGGACGTGGGGCTTGCCATCCTCGATCCGGTGCCCGTCATGGGCAACGAATTCATGCGCTGCTGTAGCGCTTCCCTGCGGGCCTGGACCGTCTACCACCCAGCCCCCTGGGAGCCCGGGATGCTGGTGCGCTGCACCTTCAGCGAAGACCCCTACCTGCACGCCATGCGGTACTGCACCTGCGGTTACTGGCACTGGGCACGCGCCATGTGTGACGACTTCGAGCGTGAGGAAGCGTCGTGACGACGGAGACCTGCGCGTGCGTCGTGGCCGCGCTCGTGGAGATGGCACCGGACCCGCACACCGTGCCGGGCTGCTATTTCCACTGCGCCAGCCACGGCCAGTTGGTGGTATTCACCGGGCGCCGTTGGGTCTGGTCGAACCAGCCGGAGGATTTCGAGCAGCTCCCCCGAATGGCGGGCTGTGATGACCTCAGCCCTGTGCCAGACTGAATTCCGGCAGGCCGGGGCTGGAAAGTCCCGGACAGCCGAGGCCGCAGCCCACCTGGCACCGATCGTGCAGCAGGCCCAGTCCTCGATCCACACCGCCCGGGAGAGCACCCTCTACAACCCCCGACGCCTGCGGCGCCGTCA